>CAYMVR010000117.1:0-3275 GCA_964393945.1 uncultured Muribaculaceae bacterium
CAAGATCAGCATTTCCTACCATATAACGATATTCACCTTTAACTGGCATATAATATTTTGGTCTCATAAGCTTAATCATTTGCATTAAATCTTCACTTGAAGCATGATGTAAAATAGTTTTATCACTAGGAATATTTACTATTTCACAACCAAACTCTGCTAAATCATTTTCCAGTCTTACTAAAACTTTTTCATTACTATCATATCTTGGTTCTGCAAAAACTATTGTGTCTGTACTTTTAAGTTTAATAAACTTATCATAACCATTATAAATTTTTGATATTGCCGCATAAGGACTAGATTTATCATCACATATTAATAAAATAGTATTATTATCATTTACATTAGATAAATCTCCAAGAATACCATCTTGAATTGTAAGATAACCTTCTTTTAAGCCAAAATTAATCATATTTTGAAGTCTCTTGCCCATTATAACTAATTTACGATGGGAATTTTCAGCGGCTTTAAATATTTCTTCAATCGTATATAGATGCGTTGGTAAAACCATAAACATAATTCTACCTTCGGCATTTTTAATAGTCTTTTTAAAAAGTTCTTCTAATTTATGATTAGGACTAGTATGCCCAACATTCTCACTAAATACTGATTCAGAAAGTAAACATAAAACTCCTTGTTTACCAACATAAGCTATTTTTCCTAAATCCATATCATAATCGCCCATCATTGAAGGGTCAAAAATAAAGTCACCGGTATAACATATTGCTCCATCTTGTGTATTTATAACATACATAACTGAATCTGGACTACTATGAGATACACTAATTGGAAAAATACTATTAGGTCCAAAATTCATTTTTTTATGCGCTTTTATTTCAAAAATATTATCTTTATTAACTCCCATATCCATTAGTACATACTTTGTAAATTTAGTTGCATATACTTTTAAATTAGGAATAACTGATAATAAATCATTAACTGCTCCCATATTTTCATAATGTCCATGCGTAATAAATAATCCCTTAATACGTTTCTTATTATTAACTAAATAAGTAAAATCTGGAATAATATAATCTATACCAAGCATATTACCACTAGCATATTTAAGACCACAATCAAATATAAAAATATCTTTATCTATTTCTACACAATAAATATTTTTACCATTTTCATCTAATCCACCCAAACTAAAAATCTTTATTTTACTCATAAAATCAACTCCTATTCAATAAATATATAAAATAAAAAAAGTTCTAAGGCACGTTAATTATACCAAAAAACTTTTATAATTACAAGTATTCATTCTTCCATATTATCAAGAGCATACTTGCAAGCCAGAATTACAAATCTAGTAAAACTAATATTATTCTTCTTAAGAATTACATCAATATCTCGAACTAACTCCCTAGGAAATCTAATAACTTTAGTCTCCTTTTCACTATCTTTATTTATCACAAATTTCATACCAAACCCCAATCTCTCTACTGCACAATATATGGATTATTCTGTGTTCCATCTGATCCTGAATTAAACGTAACATCAGAACGTAAATTGATTACAGGCCTAACATATTGATCTCCATACATACGATACATATCCGATAACTGACCAGTAGACCAAACGAAAAATACATATGGAAATTCTTCATCTCCATCCCAATAATCAGGTGTCATTGTCCAATAGTTTTGCTGATTATATAAGTAATACTGTTGATTCCAAGTGCCACCGGAAGCTCCAGCAAACTGCACTTCATCTGCTGTTATCAATCCTACTTTTAATGAATATATATCTCCTGATGCACAATCAAGAGACGGTTCTTTAGTAGTGCCAAAAATCCTTTCATATGCCGCATAATATTGTGTTGTACTTCCATCTTGTACCCAAGTTTCTTCATTCGCTATTCTTCTATCATTACAAAATTTACCTTCTGCAACCTTCAACCTTTGAGCACTTGTGAAATCACTTCCATTAAACCATGATTCAATTGCTGTTTTCATTATGCTTGCTGTTCCACTTGTTTGTGGTACAGAATTAGAAGGTCTTTGTTTTCCAGCTTCATAAGTCCAACCAACGTACGTATTATCATAATGTGAATTAAAACTTGTTCCTTTTAATATTACATTGTTTGTAGTAGCGCCATTACCTAGACAAGTATTTCCAGATTGTATTGTTCCATTATATATCAACCTGATTGTCCCATCTCCATTGATTCTAATGATTCGCCAACATTTATTAGCAAATATTACATGATTTGTTGTAGCAGCACCCCTCCAATAATACCCTTTTAGTCCAATACCATACATAGGGTCATCAACTTCAAACACTCCATTATTCTCTTCAGTTTCTGCTCCTGTTGCTACTTTTGTAAAATCTGGTGCTATTAGTTTCGATACAACTGTAGCATTTGCAAATTGAATAGTCTTCGTTTCTTTTTTGTCTAAGTAAACATAACATTTAGTATTTTTTGTTGTTAATCCTAAAAAATTAATTTTATTATTTTTGTATTCAATTATTACATTTCTATCGATATCTCCATTGGATAATAGACATTTACTCTTACCCTCATTAACTACATAATTACCAAATGGCAGTACATTTATATCTGTATAGTTTTCTCCATCTTCACTTTGATACATTGCCATTATTTTAAAATCATATTGATTTATTTTTACTGTTCCACTTGCTAATTTTAAATTTTGCACACTTCGATATTTTGCTCTGGATGTAGTTAATGTTAAACAGGCAACCACACTTAAAACTACCATACTTCCTATGATAATCTTTTTCTTATTATTTCTTTTTATTGTTTCTAATTTCATTATTTATCCCTTCTCTAAGTTCTAAATAATGAGCGCTCAATTATATTAGAAATTTATCATTTATACTAAAATTATAATATTGCCTATACTAAAAGTCAATAAAAAGTTTTCTATTTCTGACAATATGTTTTTATTAATGCTATTAAATGAGAAAATAATTTGAGGTGCAAAAATGAACTTTGATACAAAAATCATAAAAGAAGAACGATTAAAAGATAACATTAGTCAAGAAGAGATAGCAAACAAACTAAACGTAAGCAGAAGCAGTTATGCCATGTGGGAAAGCAACAATAATTTTTTCCCTATTAATAGATTAGCAGAAGTATGTAACATTTTAAATATTTCTTTAGATTACGCTTTAGGGCTTTCTAAATTTCAAAAAATAAATAATAATATAGATACTGAAAAAGCCAAAAACAGATTAAAAGAATTTAGAACAGAAAATAACTTAACACAAGAAAAGCTAGCATTATTTCTAAATACCAATAAATCAGT
>CAYMVR010000118.1:0-3263 GCA_964393945.1 uncultured Muribaculaceae bacterium
GACTTTTATCAAACCCTGAATTTTATAAAAATCCTGAATATAGTTATGTCACAAGCAAAATAGATGAAATTATTTTCAACGGCATATTTTTAGAACAAAAAAGAAGGGGTTAAATAATGAACATCTCCAGTGATATTATTATAATAGAATTACTAAGATTATATTTTCATACAACAGATTCAAATAGTATTGATATTTCTCAATTAGAAAGAGGCTTTTATACATTACTATCCCTTATATATGATATTGACAACATTCATTTAAATTATAATTTTCAAAAAGAATTAAAACGTTTTTTAGAAACTTACACAGATATTACAATATCAGAAGATAAAATTACTTTAATAGGTGATATTGAAGAATTACATCAACAAATTACTAATATATATGAAACTAAAAATACATACTATGAATTACGAGACTACCTTTTTGATAGTAGACTATTTAAAGCAATGAACATTCCCACTTTTCCTGATGAAGTTAAGGAATATTTTGATTTAAATAGAACCATAATTGGACTTCTACTTCAAATAGGAAATGATGAACTAAATCATAAACCTATAACCAGTAAATTATTAGATTTTGAAAGTAGAATTAATTTATTAAAAGATAACATTGTTATAGAAGACGCCTCATCTTGGACTAAATTAAAAGTTGCAGTAACATATTTGAACCAAAGTTTACTACCCAAAGAAGATGCAGAACACCATAGTTCTACTTGGTATGCTATTCTTTTTTCGTGCAATAGAGAATTTATATTTACACTTTCTTATTATTGGATTGAATACTTAATACATAATCCCGAAATAGAAGACCACTGCATGTATGAAATAAATGGAGACGACGTTTATTTTACAGAATATGATGGTGATGATGATGAACTAGACGAAATTCCTTATTTCATAACTGTTTTTCTAATTAGTTTAATTGAGTATTTAAAAGTAAATCCCAATACTATTGCTAAAGAAAGTTTATTAATCAAAAAATATTTATTATTAGGAAACCCTGAGTTATCTCATGTAAAAGATTATTTATTAGAACATAATAGTCTTGATGATTATCCAATACCTCCATTTATAGACCAAGATGAAGAAACTTTTGAATGTTTAAAAGAAATTGTTATTTCATGTGTAGAGAATTTATTTCCAGAAAATTATAAACTGAATAAGCCTCATATATTATCTAGGGTAATAACATGTGCTTTATTTATAAAAACTTTTTTAAGCACTAGTATAAATGAAAATAGTAAGAAAGAAATTATTAATTTAATAGCAAATAGTCCTTATTATAAAAAACCTTCTTACATAGAAGCATCCAAAATTATTGATACAATTATTTTTGAATGGAATCCTAACCTTTCAAGGTAACTTTTAGACTTGTTAAATTCCAAGTTTTGTGGTAAACTATATTAGTTTAAAAAAGGAGTCGTGAGTTTATGGAAAAAATCATAAATATTGCTGTAGTGGCTCACGTTGATGCTGGTAAAAGTACCTTAGTTGATGCCCTACTTGAACAAAATGGAGTATTTGATTCTCATGAAACAGTATCAGAACGTGTCATGGATTCAAATGATTTAGAGCGTGAAAGAGGAATTACCATTTATTCTAAAAACTGTGCTATAAGATACAAAGATTATAAAATTAATATCGTAGACACTCCAGGACATGCTGATTTCTCAAGTGAAGTTGAACGTGTTATAAAAACTGTTGACACTGTTGTTTTATTAGTGGATTCTGCTGAAGGCCCAATGCCTCAAACCAGATTTGTATTAAATAAAGCTTTAGAACAAAATTTAAAACCAATTTTATTCATTAATAAAATTGACAAAAATGATGCTCGTCCTGAAGAAGTAGTAGACATGACATTTAATTTATTTATGGAATTAAATGCTACTGATGAACAATTAGATTTTCCAATTATCTATGGAATAGCAAAACAAGGAACATGTACAACATCACTTGCAGAAGAAGGAAAGGATATCTCACCACTATTAGAAACAATTGTAAATTTAGTTGAACCATTCAAAGGTAATGAAAATGATCCACTACAACTTCAAATATCTAACTTAGGATATGATGATTATATAGGCCGTTTAGGAATAGGAAGAGTAAATAAAGGAAAAATCAAAAATGGTGAAGTAGTAACATTAATTAAAAATGATGGTAAAGAAGAATCTTTTAGAATATCTAAGTTATTTGTTAATGAAGGTATAAAAAAAGTTGAAAAAGATGTTGCATATTTTGGAGACATTGTAACAATCGCTGGATGTCCAGACATTTCTATTGGTGATACTATATGTGAAAAAGGTGTTATTGACCCACTACCACCAATAATAATTGAACGCCCTACCCTATCAATGAATTTCTTAGTAAACTCATCCCCTTTCGCAGGTCAATCAGGAAAATTCTTAACAACTAGACATATTAAAGAACGTTTAGAAAAAGAACTTGAAACCAATGTTGGTTTACAAGTAGAAGAATTAGAGGGAACAGATGGTTTCAAAGTAAGTGGTCGTGGTGAATTACATTTATCTATTTTACTAGAAAATATGCGCCGTGAAGGATATGAGTTATCAGTATCCAAACCAGAAGTATTATATGAAACTATTGATAATCAAAAATGTGAACCATTTGAACGTGTCATTATCAATGTTCCAAATGATTATTCTGGAACGATTATTAACGATTTACAAGAAAGAAAAGGAACTTTAGAAGTAATAACAAACAACGAAGATAATTATACTCATTTAGAGTTTAGTGCTCCAACTAGAGGATTAATCGGATATCGTTCAAGTTTCATAACTAACACTAAAGGTGAAGGTGTAATGGTAAGAAGTTTTGATAAATATAAACCATATGTAGGACCTATTACCAGAAGAAAAAATGGTGTTATGGTTTCTATGGAAAATGGTAAAGCCTTAGGATATTCTTTATGGAACTTAGAAGACCGCGGAACACTTATTATCGAACCCGCTACCGAAGTTTATATCGGAATGATTGTCGGAATACACAATCGAGACAACGATTTAAATGTTAACCCATGCAAAAATAAAAACTTAACAAACACTCGTGCAAGTGGAAGTGATGAAGCGATAAACCTAACAAGACCAAAGAAATTCACATTAGAGGAAGCCTTAGAGTTTATTGAAGATGATGAATATGTTGAAATTACTCCAACAGACATCAGATTACGTAAAAAAATTCTTGATCCAAATGCTCGTTTCCGTGAACATAGATAAAAGTTAGTAAGTTCATTCTTACTAA
>CAYMVR010000119.1:0-3233 GCA_964393945.1 uncultured Muribaculaceae bacterium
ATTTAAAAATAATAAAAGATACACCTATGACTAGAAGAAAACTTTTAAATATTGAGATTTCAGGAATAAATAAGGAATATATTATATATTTATCCAATTATAATAAAATCTTAAAACAACGAAATTCATATTTAAAGGCTTTAAGCAAAAAGAATATGGTTCAAAACGAATTCCTAAATATTCTTACCGAGCAATTAATTGATTTAGGTTTAAAAATAATGTTGATAAGAGAAGAGTTTATCAACAATATTAATTCCTATATATCTGACTTATATTATGAAATAACAGGTAAAGGGCCACTATCAATTAAATATAAGAGTGAGTTTCTTGGCAAAAATAAAGAACAATTACAAAAAATGTATGATAAAAATATTTCCCGAGAAATAATAATGGGAAAAACTTTATTTGGGCCTCATCACGACGACATCGAATTTATTATTAATAATGAGATAGTAAAGGAGTATTCATCAGTTGGTGAACAAAAAAATAGTGTCATAGCATTTAAACTTGCCGAGATTAAGAATATTGAAGATAAACTAGATAAAAAACCTATTTTAATATTAGATGATTTATTTAGTGAATTAGACCAGCAAAAAATAAATAATATTTTGGAATTAATTGATAATGATTTACAAACATTTATCACAACAACAGAAATTGACAAAGTAGACCCTAAATTATTAGCTAATGCCAAAATATTTAAATGTGTACAAGGAAAAATAACGGAGGAGTAAACAATGGAAAATAATTACACAGACAGCGACATTCAAGTACTAGAGGGCTTAGAAGCAGTACGTAAAAGACCAGGAATGTATATAGGTTCCACAAGTGAAAAAGGCTTACACCATCTAGTATGGGAGATAGTAGATAATGCAGTAGATGAATCCCTCGCAGGTTATTGCGACGATATAGAAGTAGTAGTACATAACGATAATTCTGTATCAGTAAGAGATGATGGACGTGGAATGCCTACTGGAATCAATCAAAAAACAGGTTTATCGACCATAGAAACAATCTTTACAGTATTACATGCTGGAGGAAAATTTGGTGGAGGAGGATACAAAGTATCTGGTGGATTACATGGCGTAGGAGCCAGTGTAGTTAACGCCTTATCAACTTGGTTAGAAGTAAGAGTTTACCGAGATGGTGAAGTTCATTATCAAAGATTTGAAAATGGCGGACATCCATGTGAACCAATGAAGATTATCGAAGAATGCGCTAAAGAACGTACAGGAACTACTGTAACTTTTAAAGCTGACCCAGAAATATTTAAAGAGACAACTGAATTCAACTATGAAACTTTAGCAACAAGATTAAGAGAATTAGCCTTTTTAAATAAAGGTCTTCGAATTACCTTAATAGATGAAAGAACACCTGATAAGAAAGATGTCTTCTGTTATAACGGCGGAATTATTGAATATGTATCAATGTTAAATAAAAATAAACAACCACTCCATGATGAAATCATTTATGTTGAAGGTAAAATTGACAATATAAGTATTGAAGTAGCCATGCAATATAATGATTCATATACTACTAACTTATATTCATTTACTAATAATATTAATACATATGAAGGTGGAACGCATGAAGATGGTGTAAAGAATGCCTTAACAAGAATTATTAATAATTACGCCAGAAGTAATAAAATTTTAAAAGAAAAAGATGAAGCATTAAGTGGTGATGATTGCCGTGAAGGTTTAGCCATGATAATTTCCTGTAAACATCCGGATCCTCAATTTGAAGGTCAAACTAAAACAAAGCTTGGAAATAGTGAAGTAAGGAAAATAGCAAGTGATATATTTGGTGAAGGATTAGAACGATATTTAATGGAAAATCCAACTGATGCTAAAATCATTATTGAAAAATGTATGACCGCATCTCGTGCCAGAATTGCTGCAAAAAAAGCCAGAGAAGCCACGCGTCGTAAAGGCGATTTAGACGTTACAAATTTCTTTGGTAAATTAGCAGATTGTAAGAGTAAAGATGCCACAATTAGTGAAATATTCCTAGTCGAGGGAGATAGTGCAGGAGGCTCAGCAATTAAAGGACGAGATAGTATTACTCAAGCCATTTTACCTTTAAGAGGTAAAATATTAAATGTTGAAAAAGCTCGTTTAGACCGTGCCTTATCAAATGAAGAAATAAGAACAATTATAACAGCATTTGGTACTGGAATTGGTGAAGACTTCAATTTAGATAAATTAAGATATCATAAAATTATTATTATGACAGATGCGGATGTTGATGGTTCACATATTAGAGTTCTACTTCTTACATTATTCTATCGTTTCTTTAAGCCAATTGTCGAGGCAGGGCATGTATATGCTGCTCAACCCCCATTATATGTAATAAAACATGGAAAAACTATCAAATATGTATTAAACGAACAAGAACGAGATGAGTATTTAGCCAGTTTATCTCCAAACACAAAATATGATATTGCCAGAATGAAAGGTTTAGGAGAAATGGATGCTGAAGAATTAAATGAAACCACAATGGACATTCACAAAAGAGTATTACGTCAAATAACTGTTGATGATGCAATCGCAGCAGACGAAGTATTTAGTAAATTAATGGGCGAAGAAGTTGAACCACGCCGTGAATTCATTGAAACCAATGCTACATATGCTACAAATCTTGATGTTTAGGAGGTAAGAAAATGGATAGATTAGAAAAAAATAATATAGTAAAAGAAGTAAGAGATTCATTCCTAGAATATTCCATGAGTGTTATTATATCTCGTGCACTTCCAGACTTAAGAGATGGATTAAAACCAGTTCATAGAAGAATATTATATTCAATGTTTGAATCAGGCTATACTCCAGACAAACCGCATAAAAAAAGTGCTCGTATTGTCGGAGATGTAATGGGAAAATATCACCCTCATGGAGATTCGAGCATATATGAAGCTATGGTTCGTATGGCTCAAGATTTTTCATATCGATATATGCTTGTTGATGGTCATGGAAATTTCGGTAATATCGAAGGATATGGCGCTGCAGCAATGCGTTATACGGAGTCTAGATTATCCAAAATTTCTTTAGAACTATTAAGAGATATTAGAAAAAATACAGTAGACTTTGTTCCAAACTTTGATGAGTCAGAAAGTGAACCAAGTATACTCCCATCAAGATTCCCAAACATTTTAGTAAATGGAACGACAGGTATTGCCGTTGGTATGGCAACTAATATTCCTCCTCATAATTTAGGTGAAGTAATAGATGGCTGTG
>CAYMVR010000120.1:0-3161 GCA_964393945.1 uncultured Muribaculaceae bacterium
TTCTTCCACAACATAATAAATTGTAGGATTACCTAGACTGATCTTATAATAATGTAAATTAGATATGTCTGGTTGCATATCTTCGCTTTTACCACAATATAATTCTGAAGTATTTTGATAATTATTATTTTGTAAATCTTCTAAAGATATTTTTAAAACTTTAACATTTAATAATCTTGGAAAACCAATAATTCCATAATCTTTTAAATCCACTTTCATACTATCACCTTTTATTTCTTTAACTCTCGTATAAGTTGTCTATTATTTACTGCTACAATTTCCGAAACATGTGGCACAATATCAAATTCTTGAGCTTCTATAATATTTCCATCAACTAATCCATTAAAAGGATACATTCCTTCTAAATGAACTTGGCTATCAGTTTGATACATATTTACTTTTGAATTTCTTTCTATTTTTTCTGAAACCAAACTATGACAGAAAAGAAAACTTTCCAATTTATTTAAATCAGATGCTGCTATTAATGTAACTTCTGGACGATTTATATTAGCACTTTGGGCAACTTGAATTCCTCCCGAAAAATATGCACCATTACAAACAGAAATAAAAAACATTTTTTCAAAATAATCATTAACACCAATAACTTTATTTCGATATTTCCTAAGTGTATTAAAAAAAGTTAATCCAACTGGCATAAGAGGATGTCTTTCTAAGGCCTCACTTGCAAAATCTGCAACTATTCCGGCTGTAAAATTATTTATTGCATATATTTCATTAACCTTCATCACACTTGTTGTTATACTACAGCTTTGATAGTCATCCAAACTTCGATAAAAATCTAAATCAAAGCCTAGAGGCACAAACCCAAGTTGAGCTCTTCCTCCTACGATTTCATTTAAAATAATAGAGTTAATGCACTCTCCACCCATTCCATAAAGAATAACGTCTTCTGATCTATATTTTCGAGCACATTCTTGAATATCTAAAATACTTCCTGTTTCAACTATTTCAAAATCATAATTAAGATTTATACATGCTGAATATATTTTACTTTGTACCTCTCTTAAACAAAAAGGATTGTCTTTATTGAAAATAAAAATATGTTTCATACTACTACCTCTTAAGAAACTATTTTATCACAAAGTTTAAAAATTAGCCAACATCTTTTGTTATAGCATCACTAGTTTTTATAATTTCTCCACTATAAAAATTAGGAACACTTCCTTGAATCATTTTGGATGCTATAACCGCATCATAATTAAAAGACATATCTTTCGTACTAAAAGGTGCCATTATTTTATTATGAAATTCCATATATACAAATACTTCTACTAAAGCATTATTCATTCCATAATTTGTTACTTTTGTTTGTAAATTTGTTAAAACTGAACCCACAAAGTTTACTTTTACGGGTATCTTAGGGCCTAAATTATAAAAATAAGAATTATTTAAAGTTGAACCAATTGGTATTGATAAAACCAGTCCATTTGTCTTATGACTAATTTCTCTATCATAGTAGGCAATTTCAATTTCCCCATTTTGTAAATCATCAAAAGAGTCTGTTAAAATTTTAGATACTGAATCTAATATTTTGTATGCATTATCATAATTAAAATCAACATATAATATTTCATCATTTTTATTTTTAGTAATAATTAAAATATCTTGCAATGTATCTTTATTTAAAATATTATGATTTATTCTATCTGTAATAAAACGATATGTTATATTATTAATTTCTGCTTCACTAATGCTTGTAATATTCTTACTTATATTTTTTGAAAACTTAAATAATAAAACACCTGTTAAAGACAAAATAAAAACAATCGTAAAAACTATAGTATTACGAAATGTCTCTTTTTTAATAGTTTTATTTTGTCCTTTAAATACTTTCATATTAAAGGATATGCACTAAAACCAATTTAAATCTAAAAATTGATTCAAAAATACCACTAAACCAATTAAGAACACAGCACTTACAATAAATACAACAATATAAATAAGTGCTCTACTAGTTCTAACTTCTTTCTTTAAATCATTAAAATCATCAAAATCACTTTGCGTAAATTGTAAAGTATTGGTAAGATTTATATCATTTTTCTTTTCTTCAATTATCTTTGGCTTTATCGCATCAGCCTCTTCCAAGGACATTATTGGACTTGTCTCATTAATACTTTCCATTTCTTTAACGCCACCAACAACAACTGTATCGTCATTGCCTTTTAAATCAGTTAAAATATCTAGTGGATCAATACTATCTGTCTTTTGCTCTTTTGTAACTAATTCTCTTGCTGTAATCGTATTTATTAAATCCATAAGTTCATTTTCTTCTTGTGATTTCCCTTTTTCTTCCTTTTTTTCTTCACTTGTTCCATCTAATTCTAAACTACTTAAAATATCATATTGAGTATCTCGTAGTTTCTTTAATCTTTCTTTCTCATAATCTTCTTCTTTTTCATATTTTGCTTTTTCTAAAATAGCATTAATATCATATTCTCTTGTTTCATCTAAACTTATAACCGGAGTCTCTGTAGTTTCTTCAATTACAATGCTTCTTCGTTTTGGAGTTTGATTATATTTGGTATCAAGTATTTTTCTAATATGTTCAACATCAATGTTTCTCGCATCATTTTCCAGTACAGTCATATTAGGATCTATCTTATAATCAATATTTTCTAGCGATTCAATGTTTTCATAAAGGTTTTCATTCTTCTTTTGGCGAAGTAAAGTATTATTATTTTCTTCATCATAATATTTTTGCATTCTCGTTTTCATGAAACCACTTTCCTTTAGAATAATTTTAACATATTTTTAAATACATGAAAAGTCTTTAATCTTGTATTTTAGAAATATTTTGATTATAATAAATACAAGGAGAAATGAATTTATGAAAAAAATTATTGTAAATCAAGAAGCATGTATTGGATGTGGTGCATGTGTAGCAATTGACCCAGAACACTTTGCTTTTAATGATGAAGGATTATCACATTCTATAAACAATGAAAATTTAGAAAGTGCTGATTTATTAAACGCTATAGACTCATGTCCAACAAGCGCTATCAGTATTAAAGAAAATGAGCAAGAATGCGATTGCGAAGATGATGATTGCGAATGTGGTGATGATTGTGGTTGCACTAAAGAATCTAATTGTGGATGTTGCCACAATTGTGAAAATGAAGAAGAGTAATCTTCTTTTTTTA
>CAYMVR010000121.1:0-3107 GCA_964393945.1 uncultured Muribaculaceae bacterium
GCGTATTATATGGTAAAAAAGAATTATTAGAGCATTTAGAACCTATTAATTTAGGTGGAGGAATGAATGAATCGTTTGATAGTCCAGATGAGGTTTATTATAAGCCACTTCCAACTAGATTAGAAGCAGGAACTCAAAATATTGCAGGAGTTATTGGACTGGGTGAAGCAATTAAATATTTAGAAGGAATTGGATTTGATAATATTTTAAAACAAGAACATTTTTTAAGGAAATATCTAATTGATAAATTAATTACTATTCCGCATATAGATATAATAAATATTGAAAGTGATAGTGGAATTGTTGCTTTTAACGTTGATAAAGTGTTTAGTCAAGATGTTGCGTATTACTTAAATAAATATAATATATGTGTTAGAGCAGGTAATCATTGTGCTAAGATTTTAAAAGCTAATGTAGGTGTTACTAATACAGTTAGAATAAGTTTATATTTTTATAATACGACAGATGAGATTGATGATTTAGTAGAACTTTTAAGTGATTATAAAAAAATAGTAAAAGAGATGATATAAATGGATCAAGAAACTAAAAGAGAAATTATTATGGAAAATTATTTACATCCAAATAATCGTCGTAGAGAAGATGAGGCAATTTATAAAAAGGTAAATACAGCTAATTCTTCGTGTATTGATAATTTGGATATTTATATTCGTTTTAAGAATGATGTTATAGATGATATAACATTTGAAGGAGAAGCTTGTGCTATTTCTATTTCGGCTACTTCAATTATGATAAATAACTTAATTGGTAAAACTAAAGACGAAGCACTTAAATATATAAATGAGTTTTACAAAATGACAAATGGTGAGGATCATGATGAAGAGATATTAAATGATGGAATTGTTTATGAAGATATTTATAAGCAGGGAAATAGAAAAACATGTGCAACTTTGCCTTTTAGAGGAATTGAAAAAGCTATTTTAGAAAGTCTAAAGTAGCTTTTAATATTCACAAAAATTGTAATATATTGGCTTGAAAAAAATAGGATAATGTTGTATACTTGATATATAGTATATGTCAGTTTAAGCGGTATAGGATTCGCGAAAGTTTTGATGAGTTTTGTCAAGTAATGACGAGATATATGGGAAATGTGTATTAGAATGGAGAATATGAAGGATTATGATGGACAAAAATAAAAAAGTAGTGTTAATGTCAATATTAGTTGCAATATTAGTGTTAGGAATCGGAGTTTCTTTTGCTTATTTTACAGTAGGCATTAATGTTCTTGGTAAAGGCGGAGAGACTAAGATAGTTACTGGTGGAGATATGCTTAAGGTAACATATGATGCTGGAAGTAGCAAACTAGAAACAGAAAATTTAAAACCTGGTGATGTTGAAAGCAAAGGTTTTAAAGTAATTGTTAAACCTAATAAACCAGAACAAGAAGTGACATATAGAATATACTTAAATATAACAAGTAATACATTTCTAGCATGTAGTGATAGTAATTATAATGCTGTTACTAATGATTGTATCAAAGATGCAGAAGAGTTGTATTATGTTTTAAAGGATGAAAGTGGTAGAGAGATTGCTAGAGGAGACTTAACTAATGGCGTAACTGGTGAAATAGAACTTGCAAGAGAAACTAAAAAAGTAACGGCTGAAACAGAATTTAATTATACAATTGAAGTAGAATATAGAGATACAAATAAAGATCAAAACCATAATAAAAATAAAACATTAGTTGGATCTGTTAAAGTAGAATTTGCAGAACCAGATAATGATACAGCAGATTTAACTATTGCAGCAATATATGTTGCAAAAGAGAGTAATCCTTCTGAATATATGCTTGTAAATGAAGTTCCAGCTAATAAGACTCTTAATAATGAAAAAACATATTGTGAAGTTAATGGTAGGGTAGATAGCAGTGTTTCTGTTAGTTATGATGCTAGTGGTAAAATTACCGTTGCAAATTTAATTTCTAAAACAAAATGTACTTTATATTTTGATAATTAAAATGATAAAAGGACTTTTAGTTCTTTTTCTTTTTAGTTTTTGTTGAATATTTTAGTGCTTTATGGTATATTATAAAAGTAAAGCAAAAAAGAGACAAGTACTTTACTAGATTGTAATAGAGAGTTCATGGCTGGTGGAAATGAATCAAATTAGTAAATGGAAATCTACTCTTTAGTGGAACTAATCATTCCCGTTTGTTCGCGTTAAGAATTAATTAAGTAATATAAAGGATGGTACCGCAGAATTTGCTCCTTGCAAGTTTGAGGTGCTTTTTATTTTATAGGAAATACTTAAATTAAGAAAGAAGGAGATAATATGATAGATATTAAATTAATTAGAGAAAACAAAGAATTAGTAAAGGAAAATATTAAAAAGAAATTTCAAGATGAAAAACTACCTTTAGTAGATGAAATATTTGATTTAGATATGAGATTTCGTGATGCTAAAAGTAAAGCAGATACTTTAAGAGGAGATAAAAATAAAAAAAGTGGCGAAATTGGTTCTTTAATGCGTGATAAGAAGTTAGATGAAGTTGAAGCACTAAAAAAAGAAATTGCTAAAATGAATGATGAAATTATAGAGCTTGAAGAATTAGAAGAAAACTTGAGTGAAGAAATAAAAAATAAAATGATGGTTATTCCAAATATTGTTGCGGATTCTGTGCCAATTGGTCGTGATGATAGTGAGAACGTGGAAGTTGAACGTTTTGGAGAGGCTGTAGTTCCAGATTATGAAATTCCATATCATGCTGATATTTTGGAATCATTTAACGGACTTGATAAAGAGGCTAGTGGTAGAACTAGTGGTAATGGTTTTTATTATTTAGTTGGTGATGCAGCTAGACTTAGTTCAGCAATGCTTAGTTATGCTAGAGATTTTATGATTGATAAAGGTTTTACTTATTGTATTCCGCCATTTATGATTAGAAGTGATGTTGTTACTGGTGTTATGTCTTTTGCAGAAATGGATGCCATGATGTATAAAATTGAAGGAGAAGATCTTTATTTAATTGGTACTAGTGAACACTCTATGATTGGTAAATTTAAAGGACAGATTTTAAAGAAAGAAAGTTTACCAATTACAATGACATCATATTCACCATGTTTTAGAAAAGAAAAAGGTTCACATGGAAT
>CAYMVR010000122.1:0-3091 GCA_964393945.1 uncultured Muribaculaceae bacterium
AGTGAAGAATTTGATAAGTTAATTGGTTTTGATATTGGTGTAGATGATTATGTTACTAAGCCTTTTTCACCTAAAGAACTCGTAGCTCGAGTTAAAGCTGTTACCAAAAGAAGTTTTAATGAGACAATTAATTATAAGTATGAAACACTTATTTTAAATGATTTAGCACATGAAGTTACAATTGATGGCAAAATAGCGACGCTTACACCTAAAGAATATGATTTATTAAAATATTTATTTCAGAATAAAAATATTGCTTTATCTAGAGAGGTTATTTTATCAAACGTTTGGGGATATGATTTTTATGGAGATGAACGAACTGTTGATACTCATATTAAAACACTTAGAAATAACTTAGGTAGATATAGGAATTTAATTACGACTGTAAGAGGAATGGGGTATAAACTTGAGATTAAAGAAACGAACTAGCAGTATTAATTTTAAGACTTTACTTTATTTAGTTGTTTTTAGTGTAACTATTCTTTTATTTTTGATGATTTCACAAAATTTATTATTAAAATATTCTTATGAAAGATATCAGGAAAAGAAAATTAAAAATATTGCTAAAAATATATCAAGTCTTAGTGATGATGAAATTTTTGAAAAATTAGAATCAATTGCTTATGATAATAGTGTTTGTATTGAGTATTTTATGGATTCTAATGATACTGTACTTTATAATACACTTATGGTTGGGTGTGGCCTTAATAAAAATAATAATCAAATTATTCAAATAGTAAATGAAATTAGAAATTCTAGTAAAGATATACAACATGTTAAATTAATTAATAAAACTAGTAATACAAAAGCAATTTTATCCGGAATTAATGTTAATAATGGCTCTGTTTTTGTATATTCGCCTTTGGAAGATTTAGATGGCGCATCTATTGTTCTTCGAGGACAATTATTTTATATAACATTATTGGTTATTATTTTGGCTTGTTTTATTTCTTATTTTTTGTCAAATAAAATAACTGGTCCAATTACAAAGATTACGAAGAAGGCTAAGGAACTTGGAGAAGGGAATTATCAAATTCATTTTGATGAAAGTGATGTTCTAGAAATTGATGAACTTGCTAGTACTTTAAATCATGTAAGTCATGATTTATCACGGATAGATGAGTTAAGGCGGGATTTACTTGCTAATGTTAGTCATGATATTAAAACACCACTTACAATGATTAGAGCTTATGCTGAAAAGGTTCGAGATATTACTTTTAAAGATAAAGAAAAAATGGATAAAGATTTAAATGTTATTATTGATGAGGCTGATAGACTTAATATTTTAGTAAATGATATTTTGGATTTATCAAAAATGCAAGCTAATGCTGATGTTTTACAATTAGAAGAATTTGATTTATGTGAAGTTATAAAAGAAGTAATGCTTAGATATGATATTTTAAAAACAAATGAGAATTATGAATTTATTGTGGAACTTCCAGATAAAGCAGTGGTAAATGCTGATAAACAAAAAATTATGCAAGTTATTTATAATTTGATAAATAATGCAATTAATTATACTGGTGATGATAAAAAAGTTTTTGTTAGAGTTGTTGAAACTAAAAAAGAATATATTGTGGAAATACAAGATACTGGTAAGGGAATTAAGAAAAATGAAATTCCTTATATTTGGGATAAATATTATAAAAGTGAAAAGAAACACCAAAGGAATGTCGTTTCAACAGGTATAGGTTTATCTATTGTAAAAGAAGTTCTTACTAAGCATAAATTTGATTTTGGAGTTAAAAGTACTTTAAAAAAAGGTTCAACTTTCTATTTTAAAATTAGAAAATAAACCTTTTTTCTTTTGTGTAAATATTCTTAATTTTTCACTAAAAGAACACAAATTCAACACATTATGGTAGTATACTTAAATCATGAAAGGAGAAATGATATAAAGAAAATATAACATACACACTTTATAAACCTATACAAGAAAAAAATAACATATAAACTCAAACTCACACTTTTTAAAAGAGAAGGATTCCATCTTCTCTTTTCCTTTGCTTTTTTAATATAAATATGTTAAAATGTTATGGATTAATGAAAGAAGTGGGTTTATGCAAACATTTATTTTTGGCCATAGAAATCCTGATACAGATTCAGTTTGTGCAAGTATTGCTTTATCATATTTGTTAAACGAAGTAGGAAAGAATACTATTCCTAAAGTTTTAGGACATATTAGTGCGGAAACAAAATTTGTTTTGGATTATTTTAAAGTTAAATGCCCTGATTATTTAAATGATACTAAAGTTCAAATTAAAGATATGCAATATAATAAGAAAGCTATTGTAAATGAGAATGATTCTATTTTAGCAACTTTTAATTATATGCAAAAATTAAATATTACGGCAGTGCCAATGGTTGATGATAAAAAAATATTAACTGGTTTTGTAACACTAAAAGAAGTAGCTAAGTATTTGATTTGTGGTAATCGGGATATTGTTGATACTAGTTATCAAAATATTTTAGAAGCTGTTGATGGTAGAGAACTATATAGGTTTGATGAGGAAGTTAAAGGAAAAGTAATGGTGGCATCTTATCAAACTAAAACTTTTCATCAAGAAGTAACTTTAACTAATGATGATATTTTAATTGTGGGAGACCGTTTTAAAATATTAGAATATGCAATAGAATCTAAAGTTAAATTAATTGTTTTAACAGGTAATCATGAACTTCCTAGTAAACTTGTTAAAAAAGCAATCAAAAATAAGATTAATATAATTGTTAGTAGTTATAATAGTTTTGAAACGGCTAATCATGTTATTTTAAGTAATAGAATTAAAACAATTAATATTAATTCAAAGCCTGTTACAATTAATTCTAAAGCATATAGAACAGATTTTATTAGTTTATCTAATAAAGCTAATCACACTAATTATCCAGTTGTTAATAATAAAAATGAATGTTTAGGGCTACTTAAAGTAACAAGTATTGATAATTATAAAAAACAAAAAGTTATTATGGTTGATCATAATAGTATGGGACAAAGTGCAATAGGTATTGAAGAAGCAGAAATTATTGAGATTATTGATCATCATAATTTAGGAGCCATTGGAACTAATGTGCCTATTAATTTTAGAAGTATGCC
>CAYMVR010000123.1:0-3076 GCA_964393945.1 uncultured Muribaculaceae bacterium
AAATGCAGTAAATGCTCATTTAAATATGAAACGCCAGAAGTTTTAGGAAAGAATCTTGATTTAGATAACGAAACGATTGAAATAAATGATAAAAAAGTGAAAATTGGAGGTCATCTTTTATATCATGCCTATAACACTCTCGCAGCTTTAACAACCCTAAAAGATGTAGGCTTAAATGAAGATACTATTATAGAATGTCTTAATAATCTAAATAAACCATCAGAATTTGGATTTGTATATAAAGAAAAAACATTTATTCCACTTTCATGCAAAGCTGAGAATGCCACAACCTATAATCAAGCAGTTTTTAAAGCATATCATGATAAAGACTATAAAGACGTTGTTATTGGTTGGAAAGAAATATCAAGAAGATATAATCACTTTGATGTTTCATGGCTTTATGACATTGCTTTTGAATTACTCAATAATGATACTTTAAATAAAGTTTATGCTTGTGGTATAGATGCTGAAAATATTAAAAAAAGATTAATCCTTGCAGGTATAAGTGAAGATAAAATTATAATGGCTAATAATATTCCAGAAATAAAAGAACTTGTGGAAAATAGTACTGCTAAAAAAGTATATGGTATATTAAATTTTGATTATATAGAACCATTTAAAAACACATTTAAAGAAGAAAATCATAACGAATAGATTTTAAGGAGGAACTCATGTATAAAGTAGTTACAAGTAAAGAAAGAATAACTAGACATATCACAGATGTTCATTCGGTAGACAATTACATTACAAAAGAAACTACTCCAAATATAAGTTTGGCAATAAACAAATTGAACGGTCAATTAGATACCACTACAACCAATTATGAAAGAATATTTTATTTCATAAAGGCTAATGTTAATTTTACAATTGAAAATGAAGTTATACATTTTGAAGATGGTGATAGTTTATATCTGGCACCTAATTCTAGTTATAGTGCAAGTGGTACATACGAAGCAGTAGTAGTTAACTCTCCAGCCTTTGGAGTTCTAAAATAAAAGAAAGGAAAAGATAAAAATGCAAATAAAAATAGGTAATCTTTTTCCCTATGAATTAACCCTATACGGAGAAAATGGTAATCTAAAAGCCTTAAAATATGCTTTAGAGCAAGAGAATATTCAAGTTGAAATAACTAATATTGAAAAGGATACAGAGATAAATATAAAAGATTATGATATGCTATATATAGGTAGTGGGCGAAAAATTTTTATAGATGAAATAAAAGAGAGATTAAAGCCATATAAAGAAGATCTGTTAGATTTTATTAAAAAAGATAAAGTACTTCTTGCTACTGGTAATAGTGTAGCCATATTAAGCATTCTAGATTTATACGAAGTTGAATATCAAAATGATAGAAAAGTAGCTGATGTTGTAGCCACCACATCTTTATGTAATGGCAAAATATTTGGTTTTCAAAATACCGAATATTTAATTAAATCTACTAATCATATTTTATTTAATATGGAAAGTGGTTATGGTAATAATTCTACAGGAATGGAAGGATTCCAAACTAATAACTTCTATGCTACATCAATTATTGGGCCCATTCTTGCTAGAAACGATAATTTAACTAATTATTTTGTTAATATACTAAAAGAGAACAAAAACTAATCAAATTAAAAGATTAGTTTTTATTTTACAATCTCCTACAAAAAATTTACTGCTAATTTAAAATTAATTTATGGAGCTCCCAACTTAAAAACTGCTCAAGTTGAATTTGAAAAATTAAAAAATACTTGGTCAAAATATACAGGAGCAATAGATGTTTGGGAACGTAACTTCAAACATGTAGAACAACTTTTTGATTATCCTAGCGCTATTAGAAAAGTTATGTATACTACAAATGCTATTGAAGCAATAAATTCTTCATTTAGAAAGGTTACAAAAAAAGGAGCCTTTCCCAACGAAAATGCTCTTTTCAAATTATTATATTTACGAATTACCGAACTCTACAAAAAATGGGATGATTCTACCATAGCCAACTGGGCTATGGTAAGAAATCAATTAGATGCTCATCCAATGTTTCAAGAAAGGTTTCGTAAATATGTTGCTTAGTTCTTTGAAATTCTATATATAAGTTATTAATCACTTACACATTTTTATTGACAATCCCTTTTCAATAATCACTTTAATTCATAAGTAAGAGGTATTAAAGTTTCACTAGCAACAAAATTAGCAATTAATTTATCTTGTTCTTTAGTTATGATTATTCCCATTGTTTTATTGTGATGAGCCTCTTTTACATATTTATCTATTAAATCCATATACATTTCTACTTGTCCTTTATCTTCACTTTTTAACTTCCTAAGTTTAAGTTCTATAACAAAATAACAATTTAACTTTATATTAAATAATAACATATCAATTCTTTGATTCTTTATTTTATATTCTGTTTCTATGAAAGCGAAACCTTCACCTAATTGTGAAAAGAAAAAAGATAATTGTGATAATATCAAAACTTCTAAATCTTTTTCACTTTTAATTTCCTTATTATTTTTTACTTCTAAAATTATTGGATTTTTAATTTGTTTAGTGATTAAAAACTTTTCCTTAGGTTGTATTATTTCTATTTTATCTGGTTTATCAATTAATCTTTCATAAGAATTAGATCTTATTTCACGTATCAATTCTCTTTTAGATAAGTTTTTTTCAATGCATAAATTAATATAATAGTTTCTTTTATTTATATCTTTTATAGGCAAAACCACCCTAATATTTGTCCAACTCAATTTGTGGCCCAATGGGCCACATTTTGAAAATTCTAAATAAAATTGCCGAAATCTCCTTAAATTTGTAGCATCATAACCCTTCCCATAGTTTTTAGTATATTCTAGACTCCACTTCTTTATAAGTTCATTACCATACTTGGCTCGTTTTTCTCCGCCTTGCGCTTCTACAAGAAGTTTACCTATATTCCAGAAGTTATTTAAAGTATCATAGTTTTCTTCTAAAACTCTTCTTTTTTTATTTATTTCATTTTTCTTAATAAAACTTTCTATCTCATTATAATAATTCTTTTCCATCTTTACCTCCATGATTTCTAGTTATATCTAAGTATTTCTATAAGTTTAACTCAATT
>CAYMVR010000124.1:0-3039 GCA_964393945.1 uncultured Muribaculaceae bacterium
AAAAGCCTTGTAAATACCATTCATCATAATATAAACTTTCTGGCTCTAAAAATAATTGATGTCTTTCTTTATCAGCAAATCTTACTACTTTATCTTCAATAGATGGACAATATCTAGGGCCTATACCTGTAACATAACCTCCATACATGGCTGATTTATCTAGGTTATCTCTAATTATTTTATGAGTATTTGCATTAGTATATAATAAGTAACATTTTTGTTGTTCATTTACTTTATAAAGTGGTTCTAAGTCATGAGAAAAAGTATATAGTTTATCATCTCCTCTTTCTTCTTGCATCTTAGAAAAATCAATACTATCTTTTGTTATTCTTGGTGGTGTTCCAGTTTTTAATCTTTGGATAGTTAAACCTAGTTTTTTTAGGTTATCACTTAAATAATTACTTCTAGCCTCACCATGTGGTCCTCCAGGTGTATTTTTAGAACCAATTAGAATATTGCCTTTAGTATAAGTTCCGGTTGTAAGTATTACAGTCTTTCCTTCTATTTTTGTGCCATCACTTAAAACTATGCCTTTTATAGCGTTATTATCAGTGATTAAATCTTCAACCATACCTTCAATTATAGTAAGATTTTCTGTATTTCTTAAAGTATTTAACATTTCTTTAGGATAAGTAATTTTATCAGCTTGGGCTCTTAGGCTTCTAACTGCAGGTCCTTTGCCATTATTAAGCATTTTTATTTGAAAATGAGATTTATCAGCGACAATACCCATTACTCCACCTAAGGCATCTATTTCTCTTACTATTATACCTTTAGCAGTTCCTCCAATAGAAGGATTACATGGCATATCTGCAATATTTTTAATATTTGCTGTTACTAAGGCTGTTTTTAAGCCTAGAACTGCTGCGATATGAGAAGCCTCGCAACCTGCATGTCCTCCTCCTACAACTATACAATCATACATTTTTATCATCTCTCTTATTTTTGATTTAATTCTTTTTCATAGTAATTATAATGTCCAGGATAATCATCATATTCAAATTCTCCCTTTTGGACAAAACCGAGTTTATTAAATAACTTATTCATTTTAATATTACTCTTTTCGGTATCACCTTTTAGTAATTCTATATTGTTTTCTTTAGCTAAAGATTCCGCAAATTGAAATAATTTGCTGGCAATGCCCTCATTTCGATATTCTTTTTTTATAGCAAGACGGTGTAAAACATAGGCTTTCTTATTAGATGTTTTTAAAAGATCATTATAATCTCCTTGATCTATCGTTATAGCCATAAAACCTTTGATTATTTTATCTTCATAAACATACAAAGCATTATTATTGATATCACTTAAAAATTTATTTCTATTTGGATAGTCATCTTCTTTATTCCATTGTGGGTTATTATCTTTCTTCATTTCATCTTGTACTTCGCTTATTATTTCCATAATCTCATCTAAATCGTTTTCTGTTGCTTTTCTTATTTTGATTTTAGACATCTTTCTTAATTTTATTATGGAAATTATAAGCATTATAATTGAATATATAGGAATTAGTAATAAAAAATCTATAATAGTAGGATTTAAAAAGGCAACAAATATTGTTCTAAATAATATAGCAATGATGATAATTGAAGTAATTAGCAAAATAGCACTTATATTTCTAATATATTTCCATAATTCTTTTCGCATATTAATTCTCCTTACTTTCCTAAACAGAAATTACTAAATAATGTATCTAATAATTCCTCTTGATATGTTTCACCTGTTATCTCACCTAAAGATTCCCAAGATGCTTGCATATCTAATAATATCATATCTACTGGAACATCTTCTTTTAAATTGGCGATAGCATTATCAATATGAGTCAATGCTTCTTTTATAAGGCTTATTACTCTAGCACTAGATACAATATCTAGATTACTTTGCTCTATTTTATCTAAATCAAATAATTCTATTATTTTAGCCTTTAAACTATTTAGACCATCATCAGTTACAGTATTACCAGAAATACTATTAGGAATATCTGGTAATTTTCTTTCTAAGTCACTTTTATTAACAAATGTTATTGATGTTCTATCCTTTATTTTTTCTTGAATTTCTTTATCTTCTTGGGTTAAATCTTCATTACTATTTAAAACATGAATAACCAAATCAGCATTAGACATTACGTCATATGATTTATCTACACCTATTTTTTCAACTACATCACTAGTTTTTCGGATACCTGCTGTGTCTATAAATTTAAGGCGAATTCCTTTTAATTCAAGTTCTCCTTCAACAACATCTCTAGTCGTTCCTGCAATATCTGTTACTATGGCTTTATTTTCTTGCAAAAGATGATTTAAAATACTACTTTTCCCTACATTGGGTTTTCCTACAATGGCTACTTTAATTCCATCTTCAATTATTTTTCCAATTTTAGCTTCATCAAGTAAGCTTTCGAGTTCTTCTTTTATTTCTTTTAATTTTGGTTCTAAGTAATCCTTAGTAACTTCAAAGTTATCAACATATTCGGGATAATCAATATTTACTTCAATATTAGCGTTAATTCCAACAATTATATTTTGAACTTTTTTTATTTTTCGTGATACTTTACCACTTACACCATTTAGGGCTAATTTTCTTTCTAAATCGGTTTTTGAATTGATAAGATTTTCTACGGCTTCAGATTCACATAAATCAATACGGCCATTTAAAAAAGCTCTTTTGGTAAACTCACCTTTTTCGGCTTGGCGAATACCCGTTTCTAATATGGTTTCTAAAACTTTTTTAGTAGTAGCAATACCACCATGAGTATTTATCTCAACTATATCTTCCTTAGTATAAGTTTTTGGGGCTTTAAAAACAGATACCAATACTTCATCGATTATCTCACTACCAGATACTATATGGCCATAATGAATTGTATGGCTTGGTACTTTAGTTAAATCGGTTCCATCAAAAAGAGTAGCAATTTTTTCGATCGCTTCTTCACCACTTACTCTAATTATAGAAATAGCCCCTACACCTAGGGATGTTGATATAGCACATATTGTATCATTCATAGTTAACCGCTTCCTTAAGCGAGTATATTATAGCATT
>CAYMVR010000125.1:0-3033 GCA_964393945.1 uncultured Muribaculaceae bacterium
TGGTGCAAGAGAAGAGACTTGAACTCTCACTAAGAAATCTTAACTACCCCCTCAAAGTAGCGCGTCTACCAATTCCGCCACTCTTGCATACCTAAATTATAGTTTTAAAAAGAAAAAAAGTCAATCTTCATATTCGAGAATCAACTTATAATTATTTTTTTAATTTCTTCCACGATCTTCAGTTTGTTTAAGTGCGAATTCACTTAACTTTTCATAAAGTTCTCTAAAAATACTAACATATCCACCTCTTAAATTACAATCCCACTGAAAATATATTGCCGAATTAATCCATTGTTTATTAGTAAGTCTTTCTATTTTAAAATCAATACTTCTATCTCCAAAATAAATAAGTAAAGATGCGTTTCCTGAATCGCTTTCAAAAAAAATAGTTTTAAAATCAAAATCAATTGTTAGAGACTCATCACCATATTCTCCTCTAATAACATTATTACCAAACATTAACATCATAAATCTTTCAAATATTTGATACAACTGACATTGATCATATTGTGTAAAACTAGCATTAGGAATTGAAAAAGTTCTTTTACCATCTTCTAAAGGTGCAATATCAATAAAAAAACAACCTTGACTTCGTTCTATAAAAGACATTTTACCAGTTTCATTTTCTATTATTATCATATCACCATTTTTTACAATTTCCATAAAACACCTCTTTTTTCAAATATTATAAAGCAAAAAGAAAAAAAGTCAAATAAATGACTATTTTCCACTTGTTATAAATTTTAAATTACGTTTAAAGTAATCAAAGAAGTTTGCTTTTAAAATATCTTCTTTTATTACTGCATCTACTTCTTTTATAATATTACCTTCATTATCTATAATTTCCACACTACCTATAACTGTATCTTTTTTTATTGGTGCTTTTATTTCATCAACTTTTATATTAAAACTATAATCGGCTGGTTTTTCTGTAATTCCAAGTAATGTTGTAGCATCCTCTTTTAAAAATACTTTTGTTTTTTCTTTTTTACCTGCAAGAATATTTACATATCCAAGTTCTTTCTCTTTACTATAAATAACATAGTTCTTATATGAATTAAAACCATAAGTTAATAATGTCGCTGTATCTTTACTTCTTGTATCACCTGTACTAGATTTCATTACAACACTGATAAGTCGTAAATCATTTTTACGAGCCGTGGCTGTTAAGCAATAACCCGCCTCTGTTGTATATCCTGTTTTAAGTCCATCTACCCCATCATAAAATCTTACTAAACGATTTGTATTAACAAGCCAAACTTGGGAACCATCAGGTTTTGTTAAATAATCTTCATAAATAGAAGTAAATCTTAAAATATCTTTATGCTTTAATAACTCTTGAGCCATTTTAGACATATCTCTCGCTGATGAATAATGATTTTCACTATCTAGCCCATGCGGATTAGCAAAATGAGTATTTGAAAGACCTAAAGAAGAAGCCTTATCATTCATTTGAAGAACAAAATTATCAACACTTCCACCAATTTTTTCAGCCATAGCCACTACTGCATCATTAGCACTTGATACGGAAATACATTTAAGAAGATTCTCTACCGTATATTCTTCACCTTCTTGCAAGAAAACTTGAGAGCCACCCATTCCACTAGCATTTTTGCTAATCATAACTTTATCATCATACTTAAGATTACCACTATCTATTTGTTCCATAATAAGAAGCATACTCATAATTTTAGTCATACTAGCCATTGGAAGTTTTTCATCAGGATTTTTTTCATATAACACCTTACCACTATAATTATCAATTAAAATAGCACTACTAGCATCTAAATTAAGCGTATCTTCTGCCAAAGCCTTCGGAACAAAAAGAAACAAAGTAATTAAAATTATTACAATTTTTTTCAAATTTCTAACACCTCTAATAAAGTGTACGAAAAATTTTTTATTTTATGACTTAATAATTATTAGCCAAAATTTACCCTATAACTACTAAAATCATCACATTTTATTTTTATTTCATTATTATTATTTTTAAAAGTAATTATATTACAATTGTTAAGATATTTAAACTCTTTAATTTCTTCTGTCGGTATTACAAGTACAACTTCAAATTCTTGAGGTACCATTATCATTCTTGATTGTAAAAATTGATTCATAAGTAGTTCATCTGCTACATTTTTTAAGAGAATAATTCTTTCATTAGTTAAAAAAACCGTTAAATTAAACTCATTATCATTAGCCTTCACATAAACATTTTGAAAATTAGCAAGTATTTCCTCATTTTCATTTAAAATAAATTCTTTCATATATATCCTCCAAGATAAGTATAACAAATATTTTTTTAAAATAAAATATGCTATAATTAGTTATGGTGAATATTCATGAAAGAACTATTAAAAACTTTAAAAGAAGGAAAAATTGCTATAATCCCCACTGATACAGTTTATGGTTTAGTTGGAGATGCCACAAATGAAAGTGTTATTAAAAAAATATATGAAGTTAAAAAACGAGACAAAAATAAACCTTTACTAATTCTCGTATCAGATTTAGAAATGCTAAAAAATTATATCAAAAGTTTAAATGGTTTAGAAGAAAAAATCATTAATAAATTTTGGCCAGGACCTCTAACTATTCTCTTATCTAAAAATGAAAATGTTAGTAACACTCTTACATCTAATAAAGATTCAGTTGGCGTTAGATTACCAGATAAAGAAGATTTAAGATGCCTTATATCAAAGTTTGGAAAACCCATTATTGCGACTAGTGCTAATATTACTGGTAAAGAAACGATTACTAATGTCTCAGAATTAGAACCAGCTATAAAGGATAATGTAGATTTAATTATAGATGATGGTACTATAAATGCTATATCCTCAACTATAATTAAAGTTCAAAATAACAAAATAATATTTTTAAGAGAAGGATTACTAACTAATGACATAAAAAAAGAGTTTGCAGAATATTTGTAAACTCTTTTTTCTAATTTAAAAATCCTATTTAAAATAGGATTTAAAAACATAAATGGTGGCTCCAACGGGAATTGAACCAGTGACACAAGGATTTTCAGTCCTCTGC
>CAYMVR010000126.1:0-1746 GCA_964393945.1 uncultured Muribaculaceae bacterium
GTCGAATTAAATAACTTAACAAATTCTTCTATAACTTCTAACTTATTTTCTTTTCTAGTCTTTTTTACAACATTAAACTTAGAAAAATAATAATTATCGTTTCTAGAATCGTAAATACATATATCGACACTTTTTTGAGTATTTTCATTACTCGTTAATCTTCCCGTTATTCCAACTCCTAAATTACTATTAGCAAATTTAGAAATATTATAAGCCATTTCCTTAGCCGTTTCACGACTATAAACAGTATATTTGTTTATTACTTCTTCACTTACTCCCATTTTAATTTTATATTCATTAGAATAAGTAACGGCACTAAAGCGCAAAATATCGCTAGCTCCTGGAACGTCTGTAATTAAACTTGCTAGTAATCCACCCGTACACGATTCCATCGTCGAAATACTAATTTTATTTTCTATTAAATAACTAACAATACTTTCTAAATTCATAAATAACACCAAATTAATTTTATCATATTTTACTATTAAAGTACACAAATTAGCCTAAAGAAAAGAAAGGGTTTTACACTCTTCCTTTATCTTCTAAATACTTTCTATAATCAAATTCTGGCTCTGTATCATTAAATTGCGCAAGCACTTGATTATATGTATTTAATTTTGATAAGAATGATTCTCCTTTTCTAAATTGAATAATAGTATTCCATTTTTTAGATTCTAATCTATTACCAATTAAAGATCCATCATAAGCAAGTTCTCCAACTAATATATCTATCGGATATACAACTCTAGAACATATATTATCAAAATTATCATAAGAACCATAAACACAATATTCTGCGATTAATTTACCCTCAACTTCACTAATATTACTAAAACCCTCAGAAATAACTTTATTATGAATAAAATCATATAAAACATATTCTGTACCAAATTTTAAAACTATTAAACCTTGAGATAATAAATTATCAGTCATTTTATAAGGTGCTGTTTCAATTTGAATTGGTGGCTCTACTACAACAGAAGTATTATATCCTTCATCATAAATAGATGATGGAGCCTCATCATAAAATGAAAGTTCAACCGAAGTGATTCCACCATTTTCCCCTCTTTTTATAAAAATATTAGAAAAACTAGTACTAATTAGTGCTAAATTGTGATTAATTGGTACTACCTGCATTTTTCTAGATGGATAATTATAAACTTTCTTATCTTTTTGACCAGGTATCTTAATTAATGCTAAATAACTATCATTTGACTTAGGTTCAATACTAAAAAAACCATAATCTTTAAATATTTCTTTATCGTTCATATAAAATCCCCCTAACAAGTAAAAAATATTATAGCACCAAGAAAAACTATTGTCAAAATATTTAAAACTCGTCTTAAAAACGAGTTTTATTTAGTATCCATAAGGACCCGGAACATATCCTCCATAAGAATAATAAGAGTAAGGTGCTCCCGGACGATAATATGGTGGCATAGGTCCTGGCCCATAACTTTGTTGTGGTGCTACATTATAAATAGGTCTAGGTCTCGTAAGTCCTACTGCTGCTCCTCCAACTAACGCACCAGTTAAAAATGGAAAGAAAAATTGTCTATCTCCTGAATTATTTACATTTCTAGGATACATATTATTTTGATATGGATTCATTAACAATCAAAACCTTTCTATGATAACTTATGTTAAAATATAAAAAAGGTATAGACAAAAACCCAAAAAAAGAACTATTACATAATAAATAGTTCTAATTTTATAATTATTTTTCAGTATTACTTTTCAGTATTA
>CAYMVR010000126.1:1846-2955 GCA_964393945.1 uncultured Muribaculaceae bacterium
TTTTCAGTATTACTTTTCAGTATTATTCTTCTTCTCGCAAAATCGCATTGCTTTTGATTGGCTCTTTTTTTTGCTTCTTCATAGGCAAATGAAGGACTATAAAAAGAACTAGCTTCTCCGGTAACAGTATCTACTACTTTAAAAGCCGAATTTATAGGCATCTTTTGTAATTTTAAAGATTCTCTCTTTTTTAATAATATGCTTCTTTCTTTATTTCTATCCATTTTAATCAATAATTCCTAAATAGTAATTCTTTTTTCCCTTTTTAATTATCATAACACTATTATCAATAGTATCATTATTAGTTATAACATATTCTAAGTCTGTAATTTTTTTATTATTAATACTAATTGCTCCAGCACTAACAAATTCTCTTGCTTCTCTTTTACTAGAGCAAATTCCATATTCTACTACAAAATCTAATATGTTTTTATTAAGTTCTATTTTTATAGTAGGAACACCTTTCAAAGAATCAATAATATCTTTACTTGATAATTCTGTTACTTTATCACTAAATAAAGATTCACTTATTTTAAGTGCATGTTCATATTCCGCATGGCCATGTAAGAATGTAATAACTTCTTCCGCTAACTTTTTGTGAGCAATTCTTTTTTCTGGTGCTTTATTATGTTCAATTTCAATGGCTTCAATTTCTTCTTTAGTTAAGAATGTTAATTTTTTCAAATAATCAATTACCATATCATCTTCGGTATTTATAAAGAATTGGTACATTTCATAACTACTAGTCTTATTAATATCAAGCCAGATTGCATTACCTTCGCTTTTACCAAATTTAGTTCCATCTTTTTTAGTAATAAGAGGCATAGTCATACCATAAGCTTCTTCACCAGTCTTCTTCCTAATTAAATCAATACCTGCTGTAATATTTCCCCATTGATCTTGACCAGCAACTTGCATAATACAATTTTTATTTTGATATAACCATAAAAAGTCTAATGCTTGCATAATCATATAAGAAAATTCTGTATAAGTAATACCAGCATCAAGTCTTCTTCTAATAATATCTTTATCTAACATATAATTAATTGGGAAATATTTACCATAATCTCTTAAATAATCAATAAAATTTACGTCTTTACTCCAATCCC
>CAYMVR010000127.1:0-2908 GCA_964393945.1 uncultured Muribaculaceae bacterium
CGATCACTAATCTTTTGCCCTTTCATTATCATTCTTTCTTACTACCTTCGTTAATACTTAAATAAGCGACGGAAATATTATCAGTTCCACCTCTCGCATTACATTTGCGAATTAATTTACTTACTTTTTCCTCTATTTGTAAATCACTTTCATCTAAAACTTTTTCTATTTGTTCAAATGTGAGCATATTAGTTAAGCCATCACTGCAAAGTAAAATACCATCAACCGTCATGTCTACATCAAAAATGTCCAATTCACATTTTTCTGAAGCTCCTAATGCCTTCATTAAAACGTTCTTTTTAGGATGAAATTTTGCTTCTTCTTCCGTTAAATTTCCAGCTTGAACTAATAGATTTACCAAGGTATGATCTTTCGTTACTTTATGGATTTTTTGATTTTTTATAACAAATCCTGATGAATCACCAATATTTCCAAAAATTAAATAATTATGAGTTAGTAGTGCCACTACTAAAGTTGTTCCCATACCTGTAGAATCTGGATTTACTTCCGCATATTCTAAAATACTTTTATTTATTTCACTAATACTATCATTTAACCAATTTACAGCATCTAATTTAGAACCAATACTAGATATCTTATTAAATCTTGTGCCTAGTGCAGCAATTGCCATAGAAGATGCTACTTCGCCTTTTCTATGACCACCCATGCCATCACATACAACCATTAAATATTCGCCACTGGCGTTTTTTAAAATAGTTACAGAGTCTTCATTATGAGTTCTTACTCGACCAGTATCAGTTAAATAAAATGACTTCATTATTTCACTTTCCCTCTTAATTGCCCACATGCTGCATCAATTTTGGAACCAAATTCACGCCTTATAGTGCAATTTATACCTGCTTTCTTTAATGTATCATAGAAAGCCATAATCTTTGTTTTACTACTTCTTTTAAACTCGATAGTATTCGTTTCATTATAAGGAATTAGATTAACATAAACATTCATTCCTTTTAAACGACTTGCTAATTCTAAAGCACATTCTTTACTATCATTTACATTATTAAGCATAACATATTCTATCGTAACTCGTCTACTTGTAATTTGTAAATACTCCTTAATTGCACTTAATAACATGTCAATATTATACACTTTGTTTACAGGCATTAACTGATTTCTTATTGCATCATTAGGGGCATGAAGAGAAATAGCCAGATTTATTTGAAGAGGAAGGCTTGATAATTCCTTGATTTTAGGAACAAGCCCACAAGTAGATAAAGTTATATGACGAGCACCAATTGCTATACCTTTCGCATCATTTATTATTTTAATGAAATTAATAATATTATCATAGTTGTCTAGAGGTTCGCCAATACCCATAATAACCACACTACTAATGCGCACCTTTAAATCTTCCTCTATCTTTAATATTTGTTCTACAATCTCATAAGATGATAAATTTCTTACTTTCTTCTGACGACCTGATTCACAAAAGCGGCAAGCCATATTGCAGCCTACTTCACTAGAAACACAAACGGAATCACCATAATCATGATGCATTAATACAGCTTCGATATATTCACCATCTAATAATTTAAATAAATATTTAACTGTTAAATCATCTACTTGTTTTTTCTCAATAGTAATCATTTCAGTGGAAAAATCTTGTTTTAGTCTATCTCTAATCTCTTTTTTGATATTAGAAAAATTATCAATATTCCACTCTCTTTTACCATAAAGCCATTCATACACCTGAGTGGCTTTAAACTTTTTTTCACCAATACCCTCAAAGTAATTTTCTAAATTTTCTCTTGTTAAATTAAATAAATTCTCTTTCAAACTCTTATTCACCTTCAATATTACTAAAACTTAAATCATATTTAACTAAAGTATCATCAATACTTAATCTTACAATAGTATTATTATGATCTAATTCTAACTCGTAAGTTTTAATGTCATTTGCACCTTCATAAATATAATTAATACAATCACACTCCGTATTTCTTGTAAATGTAACACCTCTTAATTCATTTATAATAATATTTTTATCTAAAGTAAAGTCTTCATATAAATTATCAATTAAAGTTTTACCACTTGTAGTTTCAGTATATACTCCTGTTGAATCAATATAATACTTAATAATTCCAGTTGGTGACTCTTTATATCCAGTATCTTCACTTTCTTTTTTACTTCCATGATAAATATATTTTTCTTCACCTTTAGTTATTATATAATCATAATTATAGTTTTTATTATTTAAAGTATTTGCAATATTATTAATTGTTTCAATTGATAATACAGATTCCACGACAGGCTCTGTTGGTTTTTCTACTTCTTCAGGGACAGGTTTTGTCTCAGGTAGTGTTATATTATTATCCATTCCTTTAGCAAAAAAACTCATGATAATTAAAAAACTAAATAAGATAAAGAAGAATATACCCCAATAAATTAATTTTAAAATAGCCCTTCCTTTGGCAGTTTCTTTTAATTCTTTTCTTTTTTTTAATAAACCATTTTCTTTCTTCATAATACCCTAATACACTTTCTTATTTAATAATTTATTTTTATCAATACCATTTAGATAATCACGCGCTAACATTGCTTTTTTACCAAATGGTTTTAATTTAGTTATATAGTATATTTTATCAGCACAAGATATGCCAATGGCATCTTTTTTAATATCAATAATTTTACTAGCCTCTTTATTGTGATTATCACCAATATATCCTTCAAGTACTTTTATTTCTTCTTCATCAATTATCATATTGGCTAAAGGCCATGAATTAAGGCCACGAACTTTATTATGAATATCTTTGGCGCTTTTAGAGAAATCTAAATGTTCATCTTCTCTTTTAATAGTTGGAGCATAACTCGCATTATTATCATCTTGCTTAATTCTTTTATTAGTGCCATTTATAATGCTTGGTAACACACTTTCTAAAGTTTTAGC
>CAYMVR010000128.1:0-2895 GCA_964393945.1 uncultured Muribaculaceae bacterium
TTTATTCGGTAAGAGTCATGCTTTACCTAATCAAAAAGAAGTTTTAGAAAATAGAATGAAGGAACTTGCTAAAGATTTTTATGAAAATCGTTATTATCCAGGACTAACTGATCCTAAAACTAACAAACCAAAAACCGATGATGAAAAAAAGGAAACAGTTAAAAAATATAAAGATACTGGTATAACTATTTCTCTTGCTGCAATTGTAAGATTATATAGTGACGAAGATAAAGAAAATATTTTGAATGAATTTAAGAATGACGATAAGGCTTGTGATTATAGCAAGACAAATGTTGTTATTTATCCAAAAGATCCTTACAAAATTGATTCATATGATGTAAAAGTAAATTTATCTTGTGGTTTTGAAGAAGAATAATAAGTGAGATTTATTCTTGCTTTTTTAATATTTTAGATTAGAAATTTTGGAAGAATATATTTCTTCTTTTTTAATTAAAAACAAGGTAGTTAATGGTATTTTGCTCTGGTTATTGAAAGAAAGTTAAAATGAAGAAGAAATATCATAGACTTTACTTGTAATTTAGTGTATAATTATTTATAGAATGCGGGGATTATTTATGGAAAGATTAAAAGATTTTTTTATGAATAAAAAGGGTATGGTTATTGTTGGAGTTATCGCAGTATTAATAGTAGTGTTAATATTATTATTTGTTTTGAAAGATAATACAAAGGTTAATTTAGAATCAACTCTAAAAGATATGGGAATTGATTTTTATGAAAATTTTTATTATGACAAAGCAGGAGATAGTGATGAAGAAAGAGCAGCTGTTTTACAAAAGTACAAAGAAATAGGAATAAAAATTAATTTGGATAATTTACAAAGATATAATTCAGAACAAAATGCTCCAAAAATTAAAGAATTTGTTAATCCAAAAACAAAAGAGCAATGTAATTTTGATGATACTATGGTTATTATTTATCCTAAAGAGAATTATGGTAAGAAAGATTATGATATTAAAGTAAATATTGTTTGTGGGTTGGAAGATAAATAGTAGTTACGTTTGATAGTTTGTTAAAATAAAAAGGAAGTATTTAGATGGAAAAGAATTTGAAACATTTAATTTTTACTATATTATGCTTTTTATCATCAGTAGTTCTAGTAAAAGCAGAAAGTGTTACTAACTTTTCTTACACTGGTAAGGAACAAGTTTTTGTTGTGCCTGAAACGGGTTTATATAAATTAGAAGCTTGGGGTGCTAGCGGTGGAAAAAATATGGCAAATGGTAGTTATAGTAGTACATCTTATGTTAAAACTCCCGGATATGGTGCTTATACATCTGGATATACTTATCTTACTAAAGGAACTAAAATATATGTTTATGTTGGTGGTAAAGGCGCTGATGGCACTAAACAAACTATAGTTAATGGTGGATATAATGGTGGCGGAAAAGGAGATCACGACCATAACGACGACGAAGCTTCTGGAGCAGGCGGCGGCGCTACTGACTTTAGACTCGTAGGTGGAGAATGGGATAGTTTTAATTCATTAAAATCTAGAATAATGGTAGCAGCAGGCGGCGGTGGTAGCAGTTATCAACGTGCAGGCGGCGCAGGAGGTACTTTAGCAGGAGAGGCTACAAAATATTCTTTAGGTGGCACTCAAACAACAGGTTATCAATTTGGAAAAGGTATGGATGGGCTTTATGTAGACACCAATGTAGACGTTGCTGGAGCGGGTGGCGGATATTATGGAGGATACGCCAACTCTAGTGGCACTGCAGATATTTATGAAGCAGCGGGCGCAGGAGGTTCTTCATTTGTTTCAGGTTGCAGTGGCTGTAATGCTATAGCAGAAAAAAGTACATCTTCTAATATTATTCATACTGGTAAGAATATTCACTATAGTGGTATACGTTTTAGTGATATTGTTATGAAAAGCGGTAAAGAAAGTATGCCTAATACGGGTGGAACTTCGACAATGACAGGTAATAATAGTAATGGGTATGCTAAAATAACGCAAATATCTAATGGCTTATTCCTTAATGACATTTCAATAAATGGTGTAAGTCTAGAACGCAAAAATTCCGTAAGTAATTATGATTTTATAATGTACTTAGAGCCTGGAGATAGTACAACTGGTAATATTGATTTATCTTTTAGTGGTGATGTTTCTAGTATTATGGGCAATAAAAATGTCGCTTTTACTCCTAAAACGTCACAAGATGTTGTTGTTACGGGTAGTGATGGAAAAGTTTATATTTATACTGTTCATTTCATGCTTAATTGCTCTAGATTATTACAACTTAATTTTGATTATTTGACTTTAAGTGATTTTGAATCAGATACTTATGAATATACGGGAACTGTTCCTTTTAATATAAAGAATTTAACGCCTTATATTATAGCACCAGAGAATACAACTTATACAGTAAAAGGTAATACTAATTTAGTTGTTGGAAATAATGTTATTGAAGTAGATGTTAAAACTAAAAATTATGATACTGTTACATATCGAATAAATGTTACAAGAGAAGAATATGAAGGTTCTAAATTAACTGATGTAACTGACTTTAGTTATACTGGAGCACCTCAAACTTTTATTGCTTCTAAAAGTGGTTATTATCAATTAGAAGCTTGGGGCGCTGGTGGTGGAAAAAATATTGCTGATGGAAGTTATACAACTTCTTATGTAAGAGAAGCTGGTGCTGGAGCATACGTTAAAGGTCGTATATATTTAGAAAAGGGTGATACTTTATATATATATGTCGGTGGCAAAGGAACGGATGCTAAGGTTAAAACTATTGTTGCAGGTGGCTGGAATGGTGGGGGAAAAGGTGATCATGACCATAGCGACGACGAGGCTGCTGGAGCAGGAGGCGGAGCTACAGATTTTCGTCTTGTAAACGGCGCTTGGGATAATTTTGATTCTTTAAAATC
>CAYMVR010000129.1:0-2770 GCA_964393945.1 uncultured Muribaculaceae bacterium
TAGGTCTTAAAGATTTTTATAAACATTGTGAAGCAGGAGAAAATGTTTTAATATAGAGGTATTTTAAATACTTCTTTTTTATGCTATAATTTTTATAGTAGGTGTGGTTATGAATAATATAACAGATATTAGGGTAGAATCGTTTAGAAAAAAGTTAACAAATGATTTAAATGATTTGGAAACTAGTCAGTTAAAAAAAGTTAATTATATTCTTTATGAAGAACTTAAAAATATGTTTCGTGATTTAGATGAAAAGATTACTATATATGAAATGGGTAATGGCAATATTACTTGGAAAAGTATTCTTGATGATTCGGCTACAATAGGAGCTCTATTTGAGTTTTATATGCAGATATCAGGAGCAAGGGAAGTAGCAAGTTATCAGACTGAAACCATAAAAAAACAGTTAGAAAAAATAGCAGAGGCTTTAAATGCAGATAATTATTATTTGATATCTAAAGAAATAGAAGAGGCTTTAAGTTTATATTCAAATATGATTACGACTTCTAGAAGTTTAGAAATAGATAAATTTGTAAATGAATTTTATTATAAAGTTTTAAAGTTTAAAATAAATGATATGATTTTAGATGATAGTCATGATTTTCGCGATTTTATTGTTTTAGTTTTAAACGATATAGATTTAGTTATTAATGATGCAGAAGTGTCTCTTAATATAAAGAAATTATTAAAAAAATATGCTATAGATAAAGAACTTGTTTTAGATAATTTTGTAAAAGTAATGCGTTTAATAGTTTTAGCAGAAACTAAAAAGCAAGTTACTGATGAAGAACTTAATGATTATATAAATTGTGTTGTTTATAATGAAAGCGAAATTCAAAAAGAATATCATGAACCCTCAAAAGAAGTTATTTCTGCATCATATGGTGTTCCTGATGATTTAGAAAAAATATTTAAATATTCAAGAGATTTGGCTAAAGAACTTGTGCCTACTTTAGTTTTAGAGAAAATTAGAAAAGGAAGTTTTTGTTGTTCTTTTGCTGTTCTTACGCTTGTTAAAGAACATTTTGAATATACTAAATATTTAGCTGATGCATTACTTGCAAATGGATTTTTTGGTTGGATGATGAGTTTCAAAATATGTTTTAAAAGTACAAGATATGATGTAGATAAAGAATTTGATAAAGCAGTTATTGCTTACAGAGATAAACTGGCTCTTATAGACCTTTCTGTGTATATTATTGAAAGTAATAATGATTTTTTAATTAACTATGTGATAAATAATAAAGATACTGATATAGAATATTTATTTACTTCTGATTTTATAGATTATGTTGTTAAGTCTAATAATAATAACTTAAAGGTTTATTTAGAAGAAAATATTTTTCGTATTAAACTTTTAAATATAGTAAGTAGTAGTGCTAGTTTAGATTTAAAGAAAAAAGCAGTAAGATATGCTATAAATGAAAGTTTAGGAAATAGGGAAAAATTAGTAGAAGTTTTAAAACAGCTGTCTAAAACTAATGAGGATTCTCTTATTGATTTTATTGACCAGATTATAATTGATGCTCAAGACATAGATGTTTTTATTTATTATGTATCGCATAATCGCGCTTTAAATACTATTAGTGATAAGACTTGTGGTCTGGTTGATCGCATTCCTGAAGGAGAGTTTAAAGAAAGATTATTGGATGTTTTATATGATACTGAAACTGAGATTGGCCAGATTTTAATTAGAGATATAAAAACTAGTGATTTAGATCTTAAAAATTATGTACCATTCAATGCTACTATATTTGAAGCCTCTTATGTAAGTAACAAATTAGGAAATCCTAGTACAGTTTTACCTTTTGTAGAAAAAAATTATAAAGCACGTTTAAATTGGGAATGCCTTAGAGATCTTATTCGAAGAAGTTCCGATAATATACAAGATGAATTTAATAAATATTTTTATTTAGGTAATAAAGAATTATTTTTTAAAACTGTAAGCGAAATTAAATCCTCTTTTGCTTCTAAAATGGTGCAGGAATATCCTTCTAGCGTAACCCACTTTTTAAGATATTTAAATGGGGAACAAATTATTCAATTACCAATTTCTACTCTAGATATTTTTGTGAAATATTATGATGATAAAATAAAAAAAATAGATGTTAGTTTTAGGGATTTAGTCCATAGTACATTTGCAGCAAATATAAGTAGTGATATAGTTGAATTATTAGTTTATATTATGCATACTGGAGTTATTAATAATGAGGTTCTAATGTATGCTAAGAGGGTAAATAATGCGAATTATTATAACTCTTTATTTAAAAAAGCAATTAGTAATTCTAAGACTCCTTATTTAAGAGCAAGTTTTGTATCTAAGCTTTATTTAATGCATGATAGTGATTGGAATATGATATTTTTGACGGAAAAAGAAATTGAAGATTTAAAAAATAATTCTGAAGATAATGTAGATGCCATAGATTTAAAATTGCGGAAGTACTATGGAGATTTATTAAAATTAATTCCAAGCGTTCCTGATAGTATTAGATACAGAATTGTAGTAGAGATTACAAGAAGCAAAATAGAAGAATTTATAAATTATATAGTGATTAATTATCCAGAACTGAAAGACTTAGTTCTAGAAAATATTGATGACGATAATCTTTATAAGAAAATTATGAACTTAGATAGTGGTAGAAAATAACTTGCACATCTAGATAGTTTGTGCTATACTTGTTGTTGTAAAACGTTTGATGAAAGACATGATTTATAAAATACTATATTATAGAGAGTTAATGAGTGGTGGAAATTAACATTAGTTTTATAA
>CAYMVR010000130.1:0-2720 GCA_964393945.1 uncultured Muribaculaceae bacterium
TTTACACTAAAAAAGAAGATTTAGCAGCATCTTCTTTCGTATACGTTTTGAACTTCATTTTCTTCACAGCATGAGTATGCAGGAGTATAAGTGTGACGATAAATATGATGGTTTATTATTCTGGTATTGCATGGTTGGATGTGTGGTACTTCATGGCAAATATAACGATGGCAAACTGTTTCACGAGGGCATTCATATACTGGAGGGCATACAACTCCTGGAATTCTTGCATCCATCATTTCTGTTTGATATGGAGCACAACAACCCATTTGGTTATTAAAAGTATTATCCATCATACAGTCTGCTCCTGTATTCATACCTACATTAAAATATCCTTCTGCTTGTACTGATTCAAAATCACGATTATTTATTTTCATAATAAAAATACACTTTCCTTTCTAGTGTATTTTATGTACCTTTTTATAATTTGGTTAGGTATATATCACGATTTTAATTAAAATGGTAATTTCATATTGCCATTACTTAATTGCTTCATCATTGTACGCATACTTTCAAATTGTTTAAGTAAGCGATTTACTTCTTCTACAGATCTTCCACTTCCACTTGCTATTCTTTGTTTTCTACTTGCTTTTAATATTTCAGGATGTCTTCTTTCATATGGCGTCATAGAACTTACGATAGCTTCAACATGGGCTAAGTCTTTAGGATTGATATTGATATTATTAAGTCCCATTTTTCTGGCTCCTGGTAACATTTTTAAAATATTTTCTAAAGGTCCTAGTTTTTTTATTTGTCTTAAGTTAGCCATAAAATCTTCTAAATCATATGAGCCTTTTTTCATTTTAGACATCTGAGCCTTAGCATCATCTTCGCTTATTATATTTTCAACTTTTTCAGCAATACCTAAAATGTCACCCATATCTAGGATACGATTTGCCATTACATCAGGATGGAATTCTCTTAAGCCATCCATTTTTTCAGAATCACCAACAAACTTGATAGGTATATTAGTTAAGTGTCTTACTGATAAAGCAACTCCACCTTTGGTATTGCCATCTAATTTAGTTAAAATTGTTCCTGTTAAATTTAAGGCATCATTAAAACCATTGATAACATTTATAGCATCTTGACCCATCATAGCATCAATTACTAATATTGTTTCATCTATTTTAAAATTACTTGATATATCTTTTAATTCTTGCATTAAAGATTCATCTATTTGCAAACGACCTGCGGTATCAATAATAATATAATCTAAGTTATTATCTTTGGCATAAGCTAGAGCGTCATTAATTATTTCAATAGGATTTACTTTTCCTTTAGTAAATACAGGTATATCAATACTTTTACCTACACTTACTAATTGGTCTATTGCTGCAGGACGATAAATATCACACGCTACGAGCAATGGCTTTTTATGATATTTTTTTCTTAAGTGACTCGCTAATTTACCAGCAGTCGTTGTTTTTCCTGAACCTTGAAGACCACATAACATTAAGATAGTTGTTCCATTATTAACTTTTAATGGGACAAAGTCCCCTCCTAAAAGATTTACTAATTCATCTTTTACTAATTTAATAAATAATTCATCTGGTTTAAGACTTTTACCAACATCTAAGCCTAAGGCTTTTTCCTTTACTGTGGCAACGAATTCTTTTACTACTTGGTAGTTAACATCAGCTTCTAGTAAAGCAAGTCTTATTTCACGCATGGCTTCACTGATATTTTCTTCAGTAATAGTTCCCATACCTCGGATATTTTTTATGGCTTTACTAAGTCTATCTCCCATATATTCAAACATAATAATCACTCTCCAGTACAAATATTTTAACATAAAAAAAAGGAAGACTCAAGATTAGCTTAAAGTCGTATTCCTAATATTATCTATAAAAGTATCCATTATAGTTAAATAGTTTTCATGATTGGTGGCTTCGGTATCAGTTAGTGTTTCCATAGTATTTACTGATATAATATTGGCTTTATATTTACTTTCTAATTCTGTAATTAATTCACTCTTAGTATCAGTAGTGCATAAATATAAATCTTTGTAATTACCACTTGTGAAATTATTCTTTATGGTTGTTGTGTTAACGTTATCACTATTTACATTTATGATTTCAAAACCGTATTTTTCTAAAAACTTTAGTTTATCAGAAGAGACTAGAATAGCTGAACTTCCATCCATTATGGCTGAGGCAGCAATACTTCTTAATTCAGCATCCATATAGGATAATTTTTCTTCTAATTCATTATATTTTTTTTCAATACTCTCTTTAGTAACTTTACTAGTTGTGTATTCAAGTAAATTGTTTTTAATATTTTTAGCAAGCATTAAATAGTTGTTAGGTGATAGCCATAACTCTTCAAGATTATTTTCATATTTTAAGCCATAAGAAACATCAATTAGTAACATATTCTTATTAGTATTTAAAAATTCCCTTGCTAATTCTTTTTCATTGGTTAGACCATTATAAACAAATAAGGCTCCTTTACTATATGTTTCTTTTTGTTTATTTGTTAATTCATATTTAGTAACTTCTGCTCCATTTGGGTAAATACTATTAATGATTTTAGTTTCACCATATAAGTATTCTGTTAAATATTTTATAGGATAAATAGTAGTATAAACATTTTCATTCGTTAGTTTATCTTCTTTTAAACATCCTGAAATACATATTAATATTATAAATAAAGAACATAGTTTAATTATTTTTTTCATTTTTTCACTCTACCTTGTATATTTATTTTAAGTTATTTTT
>CAYMVR010000131.1:0-2711 GCA_964393945.1 uncultured Muribaculaceae bacterium
CATATTACTTGATAAAACTAAAGTAATCATCATTGGTAATCCTTCCGGTACTGCCACCACAATTATAGTTACACTTAAAGTAAGAGCATATATAATATGGTCAAACATAACCCTCACATTAGTAATTGTTTTTAGTATTAAATTTATATCAAAATTATTATCAATTACAATTACTGAAAATAAATAAGAAATAGTAACTAGAAAAGCTCCAATATACCCTATTCTACTTATTAATTTGGCTAAACCTTGTAAGCGCATTTTTAAGGGTGACGTTGGTGCGGTTTCAGATACTTCTTTAGCAAGAGCACCATATATGGTTTTATCTCCGACTGTCGTAACAAGCATACGACCACTGCCGTTATAAATAACAGAGCCTCTAAATAATTTATTTTTATCATTAATATTTGATTCATTTAATGGGGGATATTTTTTGGCTTCTTTTGTCTCACCATTTAAACTGGATTCGTCAACGCTTAAGTTGCCTTCAATTAAATAACCATCAGCGGGTATTTTATCCCCACTTTGTAAAATAACGATATCATTTACGACAACTTCTTCTATAGGTATTTCACTAATAATATTATCTCTAAAAACTTTAACTTTTAGTTTGGATGATTCTTCTTGAAGGCGTCTGAATGCCGCTTCACTTCCATATTCCGAAATAGTTGATATGAATGAAGCTAAAAAAATAGCAATTAAAATGCCTAATGTTTCAAAATAATCAAAGTCCTTAAATAAAAAGACGACTTTGATGGCTAATGCTATAAGCAAGATTTTAATTATAGGATCTCCAAGTGACTCTAATAATAATTTCCAAAAACTATTATGATGTGCACTACTAATACTATTATCTCCATACAACTTACGATTTTTTTCTACTTCCCCTTTTGTTAATCCTGGTTTCACTTTTGCTATCCTCCTAGAAAAAATATATGCGCGAAGATGTATTTTTTGACAATTATTTAAATTTTTGGTATTATATACCTGTTTTTAAAGGGGATTTTGTTAATGAAAAATGCTGAATTTATAAAATTTATTACTTTAGAAGAATGTACTATTTCGGAATATAAAAGTGCTAAAGAATATGTTAAAGGTGCTAATAATAATGAAAGATTAAAATTTGCTTCAGTTGGATTTTTTATAGCAAATAATGTTTTAAAAGAAATGATGAGGCTAGAAGTTACTGATTATAGATTTTTTAGATATATATATAATAATCATGGCTTAGATGATGAGGAGTTTTCTAGTTATCTTGCAATATATATTAAAATGCATATGTCAAAAGATGGAAAAGAGAGGTTTAATAATTTTGCTGAAAGATATTTATCTAAACTTGCTTGGGATGAATGTAAAAAAGTATTTTTTTCTGAGTCAAAGTTAAAGATACCCCCAGAATTAGACTTTTTATCTCCAAGAAATATTTATGATTTGGCTCTTTATTATTTTAAAAATAAGATGAAATTAAATGATTATCAAATTGATGTTTATAGAAATACTTATAAATGTTTTTGGAAGTTTGTAAACATGAAGATGCAAAGACCAAAGGATTTTGAAAATGCTTATTCTTTTTATGAAACATATGCAACAGATGAAGAAAAGGAAAGTTTTAAAAAAGTTGCATTTCAAATATTATCTACAATAGATGGTAAAACACAAAAGGAAGTTTTAACATATACTAAAAGTATTAATATTTCATTTATCCATTTATATTGGTTAGCAAAATTATTTGGTGAAGATATGGTTAAAAAAGTAACTGCCTTATATCAATCTTATTGGGAGAAATGTTGTAGTGTTTCTTGGAGTAAAAAAAGAATTACTGAAATAGCAGAATCTGAAAATGTCTCTTATAGTCATTTTAGAGAAATGGCAAGATTATATGCGACTATAAATTTAGGTATTGTTGATATTGAAGGCGCTATCAATGCTATACGTGTGGGAGAAGTTAAACCCCAAGTTGATAAAAACCCTACGATAAAACTTATTCTTGAGGCCGAAGATAATAATGTTTATTTCCCGTTAATTGAAAAGATTGACTTACAAAGAAGTGATATTTATGCTTTTTGTTATATATATTTTAAGGATAGATCAGTAGATGAAAAAGAAAGAATGGAAGAAAATCTAACTATTAAATTTCAAGAATTTAATAAAGCCAAAAAAGCGGCTACTTCTTCAAGTTCAGCTTATACCTTAGATGTTATTCTAGATGCCATAAATAGTGATAGCACTATTGAAGAGTATTGTAAAATTCATGGCTTTTCAGAAACTAGTTTTAAAATGGCTATAAAAAATGCAAAAGACCCTAATGTACTTTTGCAATATCAAAGAAAACTAAAAGAAGAAAAACAAGAACGAAGAAGAAAAGATAGAGAATTAGTTTTAACTCTTGTGAACTATTTAAAAAATGGTATAAATCGTAATGGCAAAATAGAAAAATTTGGATTTATAGATTTCTTTATATTATTTCCAAATGTAAATTATAAAGGAATTAGATCTGGTGGTCTATCTATATACGAAGCTGATCTTATCGGTAGTTTCTTATTAAAACTAAACGCAATGCAACCTTTAATTAGAAAAAGTATTATGAGTGGTGTTTTTGTAGAAATAAAAGATGGCGATTCTTCATATTCAAGGTTCTTTAATACAGATGAATTAGTTCAAATTATTTCATTTATAGATCAATTTAATCTTCCTCTTACTAATTTAATTTTACA
>CAYMVR010000132.1:0-2678 GCA_964393945.1 uncultured Muribaculaceae bacterium
AGTATAAATGATAAATTTCTAATATAATTGAGCGCTCATTATTTAGAACTTAAAAGAGGGATAGATAATGAAATTAGAAACAATAAAAAGAAATAATAAGAAAAAAATTATCATCGGAAGTATGATAGTTTTAAGTGTGGTTGGCTGTATAACACTAACCACAACCAGAGCCAAATATAAAAGTGTACAGAGCATAAAACTAGCAAATGGAACAGTAGATTATAAAGCCCCGGATTTAAAACTAGTAGCAATAAATATAAGTGAAGACGGTATAAATTATTCTAAGAGTGAAAGTGTACCAACAACAGGATATACTCTAAATGAAGAAAAAAGCAAATGCCGAATACCAACTTCTACTTTAACAGGAGAGAACGCCCCAATTGATGAAAATGTGACAATCGATTACCAAGAAGGGAAATTAATTATTATAGGTCTTAATAAGAAGAATACTAAATGTTATATGTATTTTGATAAAATATTGGATAGTGAAGCACCTATTATAAGTGATGTTACAACCGAAGTCACAAAAACAGAAATCACAGTAACAATAAGTGCAAGTGATAACATAGGAGTAACAGAATATTGGTATTCTATAGATAATAATGCATATATAATGGAAACAACTAATACTCATACATTTACAGGCTTAACTAGCAATACTTCTCATACAATTAAAGTATACGCAAAAGATGCAGCTGGGAATACTTCAGAAATAACCACTAAAGAAAATGTTAAAACAAAAGCAGATGGTGCAGTTATAGCCAGAAGAGGAGGGACAAGCTCTGAATATACATTTAACTACACTCACCAAGGGGCACAATATACAGTAAGTACAGTAAATGAGGAATGGATAATACCTATTGGCGCAAAGATCACTCAAAATAGTAAAGGATATTTAGAATTCTATAGTGGTGATAACCTCATTGTTTCGATAGATATGTGTGAAAATTCGCCCTACACTATAACTGGTAACGAGACTCATTATAAATTTAACACATGGATATGCTTTACTGGTGATACGGAGCTTCTTGCATATGACGAAAAGAAAAAGAAGAAATTAAAACGGAAAGTAAGAGAGTTTAAAGTTGGCGATAAATTATATACATTTGATGAAAAACAAAATAAATTTGTCGTAACAACAATTAAAAAAATAGAGGAAGTGCATACTAGAGATATTTATGCAGTATATCTAGAAAATGGCGAAGTATTTAGATGTAGTGAAGGACATGCTTTCTATGTAGCAGGAGCAGGTTACATGCAAGCAAGAGAATTAAAAGAAGGATACGAATTATTAGGTATGGATGGTAATGTTAAAATAGCAAAAGTTGAACAAGAACATTACCCTGAAGAAATCGCTTTATATAATTTATATCTAGATAATAATACTAACTGTTTTGTAACAGGAGCTAAAGTTTTATCATATATGATGACTTTATATGCCGTAAGCACCATCAAGAAAATAGATGTAAAAGCTGCCTCAGTTGGATGTTAGACATAATTATTCCTGCCTATAACTCCCATAAATATATTACGGGTAGTTTGAACTCTCTTGCCAAGCAATCAATTATAGATAAAGTTAAAATTACAATTATAGATGATGGAAGTAAGAAGAAATATGATGATATTATTTCTTCTTTCCCTAGTCTTAATATTAATCTAATAAGATTAAAAAGAAATAAAGGAGTTGCTATTGCGAAACAAATAGGAATAAATAAAACTAATAATGAATATCTAATGTTTATGGATTCTGACGATATTTTAATTGGTAATAAAACACTAGAAAAATTATACAATAAAATAACCAGTAATAAAGAATTAAAGGTAGTGATGGGAAAAGAGTATAAAGAAGGTAAAACATATTATAATAAAGGCCATATGGTAGCAAAAATTTTTAAAAGAGAAATAATAAATAAATATAAAATAAAATTACCAAACCTAAAAATTGAGGAAGACACAGCTTTTACTTTATCTTATTATTTTATGTTAAAAGAAGAGGAAAAGGGGACTATAAAAGAAGTAGTGTATCGCTATCGCACAGTTAATAAAAATTCTATAACTAGTAAATTTCAAAATAATGATTATAAAAATTTCTTTAAAGCCATAGATTATGCTTATAAATATGTTAAGAAATATCATAAATATGAAGAATTTAAAAAAGAAATACATATAATATATTTAATTATAGCTAGTGATTATTATCATGAATTTTATAATAAAGTCGAATTAAGAGAAAGCTATTTAAAAAATTGTTATAAATTTTACCAAAAATACAAAAAATATTTAGGCGATATTCCCAAAATTGGACAAGCAAAGTATAATGATGAAGAATATGATTTAGCCTGTCGTTTTTATAAAGTTCTGCAAAATATGTAAATGGGGTGTTATATGATGTTTAAGATTGAAAAAGAAGAAAAAGTACTTAAGAACATTAGATTTCCAAAAGAAATATCTAAAAGAATAGAAAAAGAAGCGAATAAGAATAATATCAGTTTTACAAAATTTGTAATAGAAGCATGTAAGTATGCTCTTGATAATATAGAAAAGTAATTGTATTTATATCAAATTTATGCTAAACTAAATTCAGTAGAGCGTTAGGACATAATGCCTACAAATTGTGGTTTGAGACATTAACTTCTATTTTATTCACTTGAATAACAATAGTCGTTGATGTCTTTTTT
>CAYMVR010000133.1:0-2669 GCA_964393945.1 uncultured Muribaculaceae bacterium
GTAAATCTGATATCACGAGAACGCGCTGCTGAAACCATAGAGTCAACATCTTTTAATGGTGGCATATTGGCAAACTCATCAAGAATAAAGTTGGTACGATATGGCAGTTTTCCGCCATTTTCTTGAGCAACATCAATAAGTGTTTCATAACATTGCTTGATAAATATAGTCATCAAAGAGTGATATGTCTTTTTTTCATCATGGATAATCATGAATACTGCTGTCTTTTCACGACCTATATCTTCCATTTTAAAATCGCTATAGGCAAGCATTTCGCTTAGAGTTTCACGAGATGAGAATAATCTTATTTTCTGTCTAAATGTTGATAAGATTCCACCTTTTGTTTCATTTGGAGCATTGATAGTATTAGATGCGAAAATATAAGGGCTTGATTCTGGTCCTTTTAAATTAAAATATTCTTTAATATAAGTACTTGTAGCGTAACGTTCTTCACCAATACTACTCATATAGTTAATACTATTTAAGTTTACTTCTTTTTCTTTAGCATCATAGAATAATCCCAAGGCTAAACCTGAAAAATAGTCAGCAGCACTTTTCTCCCAGAAGTCAGAATCTCCGCTTTTCTTAGTTTGGTCATATAAAATATTTAAGGCAACGTCGTCTAATAACTCCGTAGATTTATCAGTATTACCTTCTTTATAATATACATAAGGTAGGGTTAATGGATTCCATGCATTACCATGATTAGGCTCTCTAAAATTTAAAACGATTATTTTATAGCCACGCTCTTTTAAGGCGGTAGCTGCATATTTATAGATTTCACCTTTAGGATCGGTGATAATCATTGATTCACCTTTTTTAGCAAGTAAATTGACCATAGGTTTTACGACAGTTTGAGTTTTACCTGAACCAGTAGAACCAATAACTAAGTTATGATATTCACCATTATCAACCCAAGTTTCTTTGCCATTATTAATTAAAGGTATACCAGCAGCAGTTACAGTATCAGCTTTAGGGTCAACGCGCTCAACACCAGTATCAGACTTTATTTCTTTTTCTGTACTCCATCTAGCATATCCACTTTCTTGTTTTTCGCCTAGTTTAATACCAAGGCCTTTACCTTTTTCTTTATTAAATACATAAGAAGACACACTAGTAAAAATAATTACTAGAGAAATAAAGAACATAAATAAAGTTAAAATTAAATAATCTCCTGTAAAGGCTTCAAATGGCAATAAACCGTAAAACTTACCATCATTTAAAAATGATGAAAAATTTAAGATTGCTATAGCACATAAATATAATAATAAAATACAATATAAACAAAATATAAAAAAGTCTTTTGGCGATATTTTAAATTTCATAAATTTTCCTCCGTCACAAACTAAAAACATTATACTACAAAACACATAAAAGTGAAAGTTTTTTAAACAATTTTGTAGTGATAAAATAAATCAAAATAAATAACATTTTTCTTATAGAAATTTACAATATCATAACTACGATTGTAATTTTTAAAGAATGTTACTAGTTCTTCATATTCCCCTGTTTCTTTAAAGTACATTAAAGATGCTACTTCGTAATAATAAGAAGTGTATTTACTAAATTTTGGTAACTTATAATTTTGTTGTAATTCTTTTATTTCTTTAGATTTTTCCTTAAATACTTTTTCTTTTGTTTTTTCTGGTTCTATTAAAATTTGAATATCATTATGAAAGCAATAAGTCTCGTCTAATTTTTGAGTACAATTAAAAGAGTTAAATTTATGATGAAGAAAAACAATGGATTTTATAGTTAAGAATGTTAGAGAAATAAGAGTAAGAATTAAAATAACAAGAATTAGGCGATGATTATTTAAAAAACTAATTATTTTTTGAATCATTAATGCCTCCAAATCGTCTATCTCTATTTTCATACATGAATAATGCTTTATTAAGTTCTGATTTGTCGAAATCAGGAAAAAGCGTACCCGTAAAATAAAATTCACTATAACTTAGAGAATAAAGCATAAAATTACTTAAACGTAGTTCGCCACCTGTTCGAATAAGCAGGTCAATTGGAGGTAATTCGTGATATAAATATTTATAAAAATCTTCTCTTTTAAACATGTTGATATCTAGACCATTTTTTATGTCTTCTGCGAGTTTAATAGCCCCATCAACTATTTCTTCTTGACCACCATAGTTGAGACATATATTTAAAATACCATTTTTATTATCTTTAGTTTTTTCTTCTATATTTGTAATGGCTGCGATTACATCTTCTCTTAAAGGTTCTTTACGACCTGAAATAATGACTTTTATTCCCTTTTTATTTATTTTATCAAACTTAGTTTTAAAGTACTTTATAATTAAATTCATAAGAGCATCAACTTCTTCTTCATCTCTTTTGAAATTGTCAGTTGAAAAAGCGTAAACACTTAAAACTTCTACTCCCATATCTACAGCATGCATGGCTAGTTTTTCTAAAACTTTGGCACCCTCAGTATGTCCTTCGCTACGTTTTAAGCCATGTTTTTCGGCCCATCTGCCATTACCGTCCATAATTATAGCAACGTGTTTTGGTATATCCAAACTTAATCACCAACCTTGTTTTTAAATTATAACATAATTATTGATTTAATGCTACAATGCTGATATAATTTTGTTATGCTGATTTAGTTTAGTGGTAAAACAGATGCATGGTAAGCATCAGAGGACTGTTCAATT
>CAYMVR010000134.1:0-2660 GCA_964393945.1 uncultured Muribaculaceae bacterium
ACTCTTTGCGTATTTTGTAGCAGCTGCTAAGGCTCTTGTATAATAACCAGCAGCATTTACATTAACAATATCTCCAGTAAAATTATATTTTTCGTGTTTTTGAACTCTATCCCCAACAGTTGCAAGGCCTGCCTCAGTAAGAGCAGCATTTAAAGCATCTAAATCAGCCTTATAATAATTATTATTAAAATTATATGTTACATTCATAGATGCATAAAAAGCATTTGCGTAGTCTTTATGAACATCATTATAAACGCCAAAAGTATAAGTTAACATACGAATTGCTAAACTCTTAGCCCAATAAGTTTGAATGTCTGTAACGTTTTTCGTAATACCACCATCAAGTAAAACACTCATTACGGCAGCATCAAATACTTGGACTAGTCTATTTTCACTTGTATCAAGTAAAAATCTTGAAGCATAAACTTGGCTAGCTCCAACATATTGTGCATCCATACAAAATAATGCTGAATAATTATCTTGATAAGATGAGAAACCAGAATCACCAATTGTATCTTTTACTCCAACAGTTGCATAATAATTCCAAGGTCTACCTTTTTTATCAGTTTCTCCTGTACCTGATACTTTATTTCTTGTATTAGGAGTTGCAGAAGTTAATTTATGATATTTCTGACCATTACCAGCTACATCAATTGCTCCACGCTCACCTATTCTACATTGATTATTATTTTTATCACCACAAGCGCCTTCAGCAAGTGCTTCTAAATTAAAACCAAAACTTAAAACAATGGCAATAATAAATAAACTAATATTTCTAGAAAGTTTTTTCATACGATCCTACTCCTTTGTTTTTTTATTATCACAACAGTTATACATCCCCCAGCTGCTACAACTACGAGTATAGTTAAAGCAACTATTCCTTTATGTTCCTTTATAAAACCAAAAAATCCTTTTTCTTCTTCTATTGGCTTTGCCGTTCCATCTTCTTTTAACTTGCCACTACGATATTGTTCGACTAGTGTATCAAATTTTGCAAAAGATGTATCTACAGATAAATATTCATGACATAAATAAAATTCTTCAATACCATCACACATAACAGATTCACTAAAAGTATTATACATTGGTGTTGTAAAATACATTGTTCGAAGTTTTTTTGATGTACAATTCGTCTTATCAGAAGCATAAACATCAACGATATAATTATTAATTTCTGTACCAACTTCAACATCAAAATGAACATTACCATTATCAGTATCACCATAATGGAAAGTATGTGTTTCTTTTGTATCCCTATTTGTTACAACTACATATAAATCTTCAGTTATATTATTGAGATGGATTCTAAAAAAATCTTTTTTATAAACATAGTTCTCTAATTCTTCATCACTAAGTCCATCAGGTGGGTTAAAATCTTCAGATTCCTGCACCTCTAATTCTACAATTTCATAACTATTTCTTACGTTTACCGCTAGACTTTGTAAACGATTCGACTCAGTTGCATCACATTCTGCTTTTACTAAAGATGTACTAATTAAGAAAGAAAATAAAAGAACAAATACAACCCTAAATTTTTTCATAGTATACACCAACCTCTAACAAAGATTATAGCATGTATCAAGTATTTTTTCAACAAAAAAGAAAGCCAAAATAGCTTCCTTAAATGAGTGCAATTAAAACAAATATAATTAATAGACAAATAAACATTCCTACTAAGAATTTAAATATGTATTTTAACCAATCACGATACTTAACATCTAAACTTACTAGTCCAACTCCGAGTACTACACTTGTTGGAACAAAGAATTGAACAAATCCATATAATGAAGTAAAAATAACATAAATTGCGCTTATATCTTCTGGATATGTTTGAACAAGATGCGAACCAATTAAATATCCTGTAAAACCAAGATCAGTATGCATAATATTAGAAATTAATGCTGAAATACTCATTGTCGCAAAATTAAATCCATTTGTCATTGTAAGTATCTTGTTTATAATATGTGGCATAAATGGTGATTTATCAATAAGTGCTACTATCATAAATGCTCCAGCAACAATTAAAGATGGTTTAATCATTTTTTTCATACCATTTACAAAATTATCTATAAATACATTAAATTTTACTCGATAGCATAAAGCTATAACAATGCTTGCAAGTAATAAAACCATCATAGTTGGTAAGAAATACCAAGCACCTAAAGCAGGTAAATAATTTCCTAAAATACTTTTAAAAATATAGAAATCTTTACCTATTTTAATATCCATTACTTCATTATGAAAATCCTCAAAAACCGTAACTGTTTTTCCAGATGCATCATCTAGATGCGTAAAAGCACTCCAACTACTCCAATTAGTAAAAGCTAAAATTAGTAAAACAACTAATATTACTCCTACAATAATAAATGGAATCATATTTGCTTTTTTCTTACTATCTTTTTTTCTTTCTTCTTGATGATCTACTACTTGAAACATGTCAGTACTTGCATTATCTTTATCTTTTTTACTCATATGAGTTAAAGTTATAAAGTTAAATAACACTAACCCTAAAGCTAAAATACCTGCTCTGATAAGCACAGTCGTATTAATATTAAATGTTTCTGAAGCAAAATAACTATTAAATGCTACTAAACCATCAGTTCCATATGTAGCACCAAGAATACCTACTAACATTGAACCAAATGTAGTCGCAAGTATTG
>CAYMVR010000135.1:0-2628 GCA_964393945.1 uncultured Muribaculaceae bacterium
AATTATGCTTTGATAAACTGTATTTATATCATATGTGTTAGTTTTTATATTATTGCTAAAATAGCCTTCTAACATAGGACTACCAGTAGCAGCTATAATGTATTCTCCTGTTGCAGGATTTCTTAAAATATTTATATCATTTAAAGTATATAAATATTCATACATTGGGTGTCCTGGATTAACTAGATATATACCTACAAATTTAGCAGTAGTTAAATAATCCCATAGATTTAGATATTTTAAATTTATTTCTTCCGTATTTGAATATTCAAGACTAGTTTGCTCATTTCTATTTATCATGAATATACTATCAGCATTGCACCATATTTGATAAAAACCATTATTGTTATAAATATAACCAATCTCTTTTTTTACTATCCCATAAAATTCTAAAAATTCTCTGATAATGGGTGGTAAATGTTCAATGTTGCTTGATGTCAGATCTTTAATATCGAAAGATCTTCCTCTTATATCGATTGTACCACTAAAGCCTTTCTCTTTTATTTTATACTTTGTTACTAGGTCGGGAAGCATTTTTATATAAACATCACCATTTAAAATTATATTACTCATGATTGTCCCCCTTTTCTTATTTTTGTATTCTAACACATATTAATTAGTTATGTCAAATAATTTAAAATTCTAAAGTAAATTACTTGTCTTTAAAGATGCAAAAACCTCGTAAATTCTACGAGGTTTAAAAGAAAACAAATTACTATCTTTTTGAGAATTGTGGAGCACGACGTGCTTTTTTAAGACCATATTTCTTACGTTCTTTAACTCTTGCGTCACGAGTTAAGAAACCGTTAGTTTTTAAAATCTTACGATATGAATCTTCTCTTGTTTGGTCAGTGTTAGCATCAAATTCTAATAATGCTCTTGCAATTCCTAAACGGATTGCTCCAGCTTGTCCAGAATATCCACCACCTTTTACTGTTACTTCAATATCAAAACGATTTGTATTATCTGTTACTGAAAGTGGTTGTTTTAAATCCATTACTAAGATTTGATTTGGAAAATAATCATTAACGTCTACACCATTTACGGTAATATTTCCTGTTCCACCTGTCATTCTTACAGATGCAGAACTTCTTTTACGACGACCTGTTGCAGTCCATACTTGTTTAGCCATTAATAAACCTCCTAATCAATTTTTAAGCTTTCAGGCTTTTGGGCTTCATGCTTATGATTTGCATCAGCATAGACAAATAATTTTTTGCCCATTGCTCTTCCTAATGGTCCATGAGGAAGCATACCTTTTACAGCTCTTTCTAACATTTCTTCTGGATATTTTTCTATCATTGTTTTTGCATTTCTTTCTCTTAATCCTCCTGGGAATCCTGAGTGATTGTAATATTTTTTATCCTCAAGTTTATTTCCAGTTAAATTAACTTTTGATGCATTAATGATAATTACATAATCGCCACAATCAACATGAGGTGTATAAGTAACCTTATGTTTTCCTCTTAATATTGTAGCAGCTTTAGTTGCAATTCGACCTAAATTTTTTCCTTCAGCATCAATTACAAACCATTTGCGTTCAATGTTTTCTTTTGTTTGCATGAATGTCTTCATATAAATTTCCTTTCATAAGTTATTTCTACTTCTGCTTTCCCAGGGCATGGTAGTCCTAACAAATAAAATGTACCATTTAAAATTATATGTAAAATATATGGTTTTGTCAAATAAAAAATGATTATTTTAGCCTATTTAGACTATTTTTTACAAAAATATGTATTTTTAAGGTTAATTATTACGATTTATGATGCCATAAGACATGGCAATATCAGTTGGGATTATGTATTTAGCATCTATGCTTTCAGCGACAGCCAAAACTAAAGCACACATGGCGCGAGTTGCAAACCACCATTTTGGATCTTCAACTCGAGATCTTATTTCATCTAAAGACATTTCTTTAAAATATCTCTCTGTTTCTGATATTCTTGTTTTAATATCCATCATAATTGGAGCATTTATATCATTATATATAGAATTTTCTTCATATTTTAAATTCGCCTCTTTAGCAAAATATAAATGAGCTCCACCTGCTAGTATTAAAACGTCTGCTTTTGTAGTTGGCATTGTAAGTCTTTTTTTAACATATTCCTTTACTTCTTCTACCGAAGATGTCGCTAAATCATCTTTTAAATCTGGATATTCATTCATGATGTCTACTACTCCAATTTTAGAATTAACACTTTCTAAAATGCCATTCTCATAAATAGCCATCTCGGTAGAACCTCCACCGGGAATACATACACAGACTTTATCTTTAACAAATCTGGTTGCTCCTTTTACTGTAAGTATATTTTCATCTTCACTACTTATAATATGAAAATCATATCCTGTTCTATTTTTAAAATCACTTAAGAATGTGCCTCGTTCTGCATCACTTAAATCTCTAAAAATACTTGTGCCACATACATAAATGTCAGAAGTAATACTTTTTAATTTATTAGTTTCTTCAATTAATAAATTAACATCACTTTCTTTTAATTTATTTTCTTCAGCATAATTTTTTTTAAACCAAATTGTTATATTTTTTAATTTTTCTAGAGATTTACCATTATATAAATCTACTTTAGTTACGGTTGAGCCTACTTCTACAATAATCTTTTTCATTTTTAC
>CAYMVR010000136.1:0-2544 GCA_964393945.1 uncultured Muribaculaceae bacterium
AATTGATAATAATTTTGATATAAATTTAATACTAAAAACTATTACTAATGTGAGGGTTATGTTTGATCATATTATATATGCTCTTACTTTAAGTGTAACTATAATTGTGGTGGCAGTACCAGAAGGATTACCAATGATGATTACTTTAGTTTTATCAAGTAATATGAAAAGAATGCTTAAGAGTAATGTGTTAGTAAGAAAACTAGTAGGTATTGAAACTGCAGGTATCATAAATGTTTTATTAACAGATAAAACTGGAACATTAACTAAAGGAAAATTAGAGGTAAATGAAATCATAACAGGCGATAATCATCATTTAAAATCTTTAAAAGAAATAAAGAATAAAAAGAATTACTATGAGCCTTTTTATGAGTGCATGTATTATAATAATGAAAGTAGTTTTAGTAAGTCTGGCCATCCCACCGGAGGAAACCTAACTGATAAAGCCATTTTAAGTTTTCTAAAGTATGATGAATGCATTAATAGAAGAGTAATAAAAAGAACTCCTTTTAATAGTGATAATAAATATAGTAAAGTATCTTTAGATAATGGTAAAAGTTATATTAAAGGCGCTATTGAGAAATTACTACCAAATATTACGCATTATTTAAATTTAGAAGGGGAAGAAAAAGTCTTAATAAATAAAAAGAATATCTTAACAAATGTTGATTTATTAACAAAAAAAGGCATAAGAGTACTAGCATTATGCTATGAAAAAGGTCCTTCTTATGTTCTAATTGGTTTAGTTGCTATTAAAGATGATTTAAGGAGTGAAACTAAAGAAGGCGTAAGATTAATTAAAAGTGCAGGTATTAATATTATAATGATAACCGGTGATGCTAAAGAAACAGCTCGGTCTATTGCTAAAGAATCTGGCATTCTAGATAATGATGATATCATCTTAACAAGTGATGAACTAGCATCATTAAGTGATGAAGATTTAAAAAGAATAAGTGGTAAACTTAGAGTTGTAGCTCGTGCTCTTCCTCAAGATAAATCTCGTTTAGTAAGAGTTTTAGAAAGTATGGATTTAGTTGTGGGTATGACAGGTGATGGTGTTAATGATGCACCAGCCCTAAAGAAAGCTGATGTAGGTTTTGCTATGGGAAGCGGTACTGAAGTTGCTAAAGAAGCCAGTGATATAGTTATATTAGATGACAACATTTTATCAATTAGTAAAGCTATTCTTTATGGTAGAACTATTTTTAAAAGTATTAGAAAGTTTATTATTTACCAATTAACTGTTAATATGTGTGCCTTAATTCTTTCTATTATAGGGCCATTTATAGGTATTAATACTCCCATTACAATTATTCAAATGCTTTGGTTAAATATGATTATGGATACATTCGCAGGTCTAGCATTCTCATTTGAACCAGCCTTAAATAGTTTTATGAATGAACCACCAAAAAGAAAAGATGAACCTATAATTAATTCTTATATGATTGGTGAAGTATTATTTACAGGCCTTTATTCAGCGATATTGTGTATTTTATTTTTAAAGTTACCAATAGTTAGACAATTTATCAGAGTAGGAGAAAATTATAAGTATTTAATGACAGCATATTTTGCTTTATTTATTTTTATTGGTGTTTTTAATTCTTTTAATGCTCGTAGTGAAAGAATAAATATATTAGCCAACTTAAGAAAAAATAAAGTATTTATATTTATTATAACTTTTATTTTAACTGTTCAAGTTTATCTAATATATCATGGTGGTGATTTATTTAGAACATATGGGCTAACTGCTAAAGAATTCTTCATTGTTTTAATATTAGCCATGACTGTTTTTCCAGTAGACTTTATCAGGAAAATATATTTAAGACGTCATCATTTAAAAACCGGAGTGTAATAATTTCACAAAAAAATTAAGTTTTCAACACCGTTCGACAAAATTCGCACAAGGGTTATGTTAAGATAGATTAGAGGCGAGAGAAAAATGCGTACATTTTATATATTTAATATTAATAAAAGTTTTTATAATTTAATGAGAAATAATCCATATCATTTATTTAGAGCAATGGAAGATATCCATAGTTTTGATTGTAATGATGCAGATATGGCTTATGATTTATTTAATCAAATAGCAAGTCCATTTGATAAAAGTAAAATCAATAATAAAATATTTAACGAATCAAAGGATAATGATTTCTATTCTAAGTTTCATAATATTCATCGAATTCAAAATAAATACATTCCTGAAGATTCTATGTTAGTAGTTAATAAAGCTTTTCTATTACTTGAAAGTAATATTTTAAAACCAACTTTTCTAACAGAATTAAAAGAATACCAAAATTTATTTGTCTGTGATTTTAAAAATAAAGATTATTTTTGGTTGAATGAACTTGTTTGCTTGTAAAAAAGCCAAGTTTATAGTAATATATATGTGTAAGGAGAGATTATAATGTGGGGCCAAATTTTATGGTGTATAATAGGATTAATCGTAGGTTTAGTAATTGGGTTTCTTATTGCAAAAATTGTTATGCAAAAATATTTAAAGAAAAATCCCCCAATAAATGAGAAAATGATTGAAGTAATGATGAC
>CAYMVR010000137.1:0-2541 GCA_964393945.1 uncultured Muribaculaceae bacterium
TCTTTATATAATTTAGCACCAGCATATACAGCATGGTCAGAATCATTATTACCATTATTATGAGCGTATAACTTAATAAAATTCTTACCTCTAATATCGATGGTGATAATTTCAGCTTCACTATTTCCTTTTTTAACAGGAGGTGTTACTGGTGTATGTAAGGTCCATTCTATTCCATCAATAGAAGTATAGATAGCAAATTTAACGCCGTTTCCATTGGTGCCACGACTAGCATCAACACCATAATAGGTTGTGAAATAATCATAATTAAGACCTCTTATATCGTATACTAAGGTACTTGTAGCATGAGCACTTACGCCTTTTAAAAATAATTTATTTTTTCCATCAACAATAAGGGCGATTAAACCATTATTATATCTGGCTTCTAAATTAGCATCTAAAGTTATACTACCCCATCCTACAGAAGATTGTTCTTTAATATATGGTATATCAGATAAATATACAAATTCTTTTTCTTCAGGTAAACTTAAAGTTACATTACTAAATGATAATTTAATATTATTAGAATTGTAAGCAATTAATATACTTGTTAATAATAAAATTCCTATTAAACATATTGTTATGGCTTTATGTTTTCCTTTAAAGATATTCTTTATCTTTTCCATATATATCATTCCTCTTCTACTATCTTTATTATACTATTATTATTATATCTTATCATTGCGCTATATTCAAGACTTTAAATTTTTTTCAGCTTTTAAAAACGATAATTTGAAGTTATATTACATTCTCCTTATTTGATATTTTAATACTTCACATTTTTCATTTAAAAGAAATTTTCCTTCAAATAATTCATCTTTAAATAAGTAAGGGGTAAATATCTTGTTTTGTTCAAATTGATTGATTGAGGATAATTCTTCTAATTTTATCCATTCTAATTTGCCTTCTTCCCCTTCAGTTAAAATGCCTTCATACTCACTTGCAGTAAAAACAAATATTATTCCTTCTTTAGAATCTTTCCAATATGACAAACCTTGTAATCGAGGATTAATTAAAGTTAATCCTGTTTCTTCTTTAAACTCTCTTATTATACAATCTAGTGGTGACTCTCCAGACTCAAATTTTCCTCCTGGTGGACTGTATACTTGTCCCCATTTTTGGTTATACTTAAGCATTAAAACTTTATTCTCTTTTTTTAAATAACAAACGGTAGCATTTAAATGTGCAATTCTATTCATATATACCTCTATACCCCTTTAAATAAATTCTTGGATTAAAACTGGCGGCCATAACTCCCATAAATCAAAACCTATAACTTCAACTTCAAACGGTTTAAAATTATTATCTATTCTATTTTTTATTTCTATTATTTTATTATAATCTTTATCTATGGTAATTGTAATATGCGGGGTAATTACATCTATCTTATATTTATCACTCTCGATAATACTATATATTTTTTCTAATAATTCTTTAAATGCATTATTTATTAAAACGTTGAAATACAAAACATAACTATTTTCTTTTCCTTTCATTACTCCTGTTTTATCAATTGTTAATTTAAACTTTTTTAAATCTATTTTAGATAATTCTTTTATTACAAACTCTTTCTTTTTAATATCACATGATGATAAAGTAATATGATATGGCATAGAATCTACTTCATAACGATTACTAATATTTCTTCCATAAGGTATTTTACATAATGGTTCATTTAAACTTAAAATGCTGTTAATAATATCAATACTAAAATTACTAAAAACTGTTGTTACCGCAATCTTTTCTTTCATTGTAATTCACCTTTATATATATTTTATCATAAATGAAAAAAGAAAACACCGTAATGTATACGATATTTTAATCTTGTTTAACTTGAGGTTTTTGTAATACTCTTTTTTGAATTGTATCGGTTTTAGGCGCAAATTCTTCAATAAAGCTTCTTAAACATTCCTGCAAATGAGGAAGAGGAATTTCGTCTTCAATTTGTTTTACAAAATCTATGGCCTTTTTATACTCTGGCATAACATTTCCAACAAGAGAAGCAATATATGGTAATATATCTTTATCTGATGCTGCGTTTATTACAGAAACTACTACTTCTGCTAGAGCACTAATAACAACTGGATCTAAATTACCTTTTGTAACCGCATCATATAATTCAGGACTTGCAGCCTTTACAATATCTGAATAGTCATCTCCTCTTGATCCATCTCTACCTATAAATCTTAATTCAAAATTATTAAAAACTCTTGATGGCACTAATCTTAAAATATAAATACCATTTATTCGTCCACATTTTTTATGAGTTCTAAAATCAATATAGCATCTCTCTATTTTATTATCACCATTTATCCATATTTCTACAGAGACTGAACTATTATTAACAATTGGACTAACATAATTAATTCTTTTTTCATTAGTATCTCTTACACATAAGGCACTTATTTGATTAGTTTTGATAGTTGTAGAAATAGAATCACTATCGATAAATAAGACATCTTGATTATATCTCTTTGATCCTCGCCATGAATTCAATAAAAAACCATTTCTTGATAAATTATAATTAAAAGTATAATTTAT
>CAYMVR010000138.1:0-2459 GCA_964393945.1 uncultured Muribaculaceae bacterium
GATAATTTATTTTGATTTCTTTCCATCTCGTAATCTAGAGGACTCCATATTTTTTGTGGTATAAGAATAGTTTTGATTTTGGCACTTTTATTCTTTTCGTCAATTATAACATCTATTACTTTAAATAATGAAGAACTATTAATTAAGAATTCTAATTGATTACTGGAGTAGCTTATATCATCTAATATTAGTGCAACGCCATCATCAGAAGATGTCGGAACAAGACATTCCATTTCAATATTACATTTGCTTCCCCATTCTGGTGGCTTAGTAAAAAAGCTATTAGTTTTTAATAAACTGGTACTAGTAAATCCGTCTTCATACATGTACTTTCCTTTTAAACATATTAAATCATTTAAATTTGATATGCCGTAAGAATAAAAGGCTTCAATGCCAAGTCCGCGATATACATTCATATTAAATGGTAATGATGGTGCTTTTAATAAAACACTCCTTAAGGCTCTGGCATATTCAGAAATATCTTTTTTTGTTTCTTCTGTTAGAACACCATTTTTTTCATAATCCCATATGCCTCTTAAAATAGAATTAACTTTTCGAAAATCAAGGCCGGTATATCTTTTAAGTATTTCTCTTTCTTCGTAATTTGTTGCTTCAAAAAAATTATTTAAAAAGTTATCAAAAGCACCAAATACTTCTTCCTTACTTTCAAAAACTTCACAACTTTCATTTAAAACTTGTTTTACATAAATTTCTATTTCTTCTAAGTTTCTTTTACCAATATAGGTCATGGCATAGTGTGTACTACTATTTACTCCGCGTTCCATAATGCTCTCCTCTTGTCTTTTATTGATATTACCATTTTACTATATTTCAAAATCAATTACTAGATTTATAATTTAACAATTTATTATAAATAAGAATATAATACATTGTAATATTTTATAGAGAGGAAGATTTTTTTGAAAAAAAATATTATTGCTATTTTATTTGGAACATTTTTATTAGTACTTGCTATATGCTTATATATAATGTTTGATAAGGCTTGTAACAAAGATACTTCTAAAAGGGACTTAACAACCAAAGTAAAATTAGCAGAGGTAACTCATAGTGCTTTTTATTCACCATTATATGTTGCTATAGAAGAAGGATATTTTGCTGAAGAAGGAATCGACTTAGAAGTAATACTTACACCTGGAGCAGACAAAGTAAGTGCTGCTGTACTTTCTAATACAGTTGATATTGGTTTTGCAGGAACAGAATCAGCAATTTATGTTTATCAAGGTGGCGAAGAAGATTATCTTGTAACATTTGCTGGTCTTACTAAAAGAGATGGACAATTTATATTAGGGAGAAATTGTACAGATGAGTTTAAACTAGAAGATTTATACGGAAAAGAAATTTTAGTTGGACGCCAAGGCGGAATGCCTGCTTTAAACTTCTTAAATGCTATGAAAAATAGTAATATCGATATAACTAAAATTAATGTTAATTATGCGGTTGATTTTGCGTCACTTTCAGGTTCTTTTATTGGCGGAGTTGGAGATTATGTAGATTTATTTGAACCTACGGCTACAAGTGTTGTAAAAAATGGTAATGCTTGTATTGTGGAGTCTATTGGTAAATTATCAGGTGAAATGCCCTATACGGCTTTTTATGCTCGTAAAAGTTTTTTAAATGATAATAATGATACTTTAAAAAAATTTACAAATGCTATTAACAAGGGACTAAAATATGTTCAAGAACATGAAGCAAAAGATATTGCTAAAATAGTGTTACCACAATTTCCAGATAGTAGTTTAGATGATTTAACCATAATCATTAATAACTATAAAAAGTATGATTCTTGGCTTCTAGATTCATTTATAAATGAAACAAGTTTTAACAATCTACAAGATGTCTTAGAAGATAATAAATTAATAGAAAAACGTGTACCATATAATAAGTTAATCAATAACTTATATGAAAAATAAACTTTTAAGTATTAAAAATTTAAGCAAAGTATATTACTTAGGATTAAATGAAGTAAAAGCTATCGAAGATATAACATTTGATTTATTTGAAGGTGAATTTATATCGATTGTTGGGCCTAGTGGTTGTGGAAAATCAACACTTCTTAATATCTTAACTAATATGGATACTAAAACAACTGGAGATATCAATTTTTTAAAAGATGATTTAAAACTAGGATATATGCTTCAAAGTGATTCTTTACTTTCATGGCGTACAGTATTTGATAATGCTACAATTGGTCTTAAAATAACGCATACTGATACTAAAGAAAACTTAGAGTATGTTAATAATTTACTGGAAACATATGGTTTAGGTGATTTTAAAGATAAATATCCAAATGAATTATCAGGAGGCATGAGACAACGTGTAGCCCTTATTAGAACACTCGCACTCAAACCTGACATTTTAATACTTGATGAGCCTTTTAGTAAACTTGATTATCAATCTCGTCTTAGTGTTAGTGATGATGTTTATAAAATACTTAAAAA
>CAYMVR010000139.1:0-2454 GCA_964393945.1 uncultured Muribaculaceae bacterium
GACAAGTTCTTGCTAAACCAGGAAGTGTTACTCCTCATCATAAGTTCAAAGCTAGTGTTTATGTTCTAAGTAAAGAGGAAGGCGGACGTCATACTCCATTCTTCTCTAACTATAGACCACAATTCTACTTTAGAACTACTGATGTTACAGGTGTTATCGAACTTCCAGCTGGTGTTGAAATGGTTATGCCTGGCGATAATGTTGACATGACTGTTGAATTAATCGCTCCAGTTGCTCTTGAAAATGGTACTAAGTTCTCTATCCGTGAGGGTGGACGTACTGTTGGTGCTGGTGTAGTATCAGAAATTATTGAATAATAAAAATTAGAGCCTAGAAATAGGTTCTTTTTTTGTGCTATTTTAATTGTATATATATATTATTTATTGATATTGCATATTATACGTAGTATAATTGTATATGAAGTGAGGTGATAAAATGGCAAGTGCAGATTCAGTAAATATGAGTTTTAGAGTTGATAAGAGATTAAAGAAACAAGCTGATGAATTATTTAAGAATTTAGGTATGAATACAAGTGTTGCTTTAAATATGTTTTTAACTCAAAGTGTTAGACAACAAGCATTACCATTTTTGCCAGATATGTGTCTTAAAATGCCATCAAATGAAGTACAAGAAGTTTTGCGAGAACTTAAAGCTGTTGAAAGTGGTCAAAAAGAATTAAAAGGTTATCATAATGTTGATGATTTTATTGAGGATATGTTAAAATGAAGTTAGATTTGAAAACAACAAAGTACGAGATAAATGGATTGTCTAAATTTAGAAGGCAGTTTAAAAAAATTATAAAACAAGGTAAAGATGTTGATAAATTTAGAGTTGTTTTACAGATTTTAGCAAATGGTGAAAAGTTGGATTCGAAATATAAGGACCATCAATTAAATGATAGTAAATATTTTAGTGATTGTAGAGAATGCCATATTGAACCAGATTGGTTACTAGTTTATAAATATAATCATGATGAATTAATTTTGCTTTTAATTGAAACGGGTAGTCATAGCGAACTTTTTTAAAATTGATATTTTATATAGTAAAGAACGTGAGTTCTTTTTGTTTTATTATTTTCTTTTGATGTGGTAAGTGGTATACTTTAGATACTGGAGGATAGATTATGACGAAAAGAAGAAGAAAAAAAGCAAGAAAGAATTTGATGGCATTTTTATTAATGCTTGTAATAGCAGGGGGACTTGTATTTGGGGGATATAAATTACTTAATGGTAATAATTCTCAAGATGATGGTGATGAAGACTATGTAAATCCGGAAAAACCAAAGGAACCAGAGTTACAAATCGTAAACACTAAAAGTAAATCTCGTCCATATGGTGTAATGATTAATAATATAGGAGCAGCAAGACCATATCATACAGGATTACAAGATGCTTATTTAGTTTATGAAATAGTAGTTGAAGGGGGAATAACACGTTATATGGCACTTTTTAAAGATAAACCTTTAGAGGTTGTTGGTAACGTTCGAAGTTCTAGACATTATTTTCTTGATTATGCCCTTGAAAATGATGCTTATTATGTTCACTGGGGATGGAGTCCTCAAGCTCAAAGTGATATTAAAAGTTTAAAAGTTAATAACTTAAATGGTTTAACGGAAAGTAAACCTTATTTCTTTAGACAAAATTTACCAGTAAGTACAGAACATACAGCCTTTGTTAATTTGAGGGAAATGGAAAACTTAGTTAAGAAGAAAAAATATCGTACTGAGACTACTAAACCTTTATTATTAAAGTATAGTGTTAAACCAATAGATTTTAGTGATGTAAGTGATAAACAAGATGCTCTTAATGTGGATCTTAAATATTCAAATAGTAGTACTACTAATTATGTATATGATAGTACTTTAAATGTTTATAAACAATATGTTAATAATAAAGAACATACTGATTATGTTTCTAAAAAGCAGTATACAGTTAAAAATATCATTGTTTATCAAGTCAAAAATTCAAGTATTGGTGGAGATGATAAGGGTAGACAAGATATTCAAAATATAGGTAGTGGTAATGGTTATTTTATAACTGGTGGTGTAAGTATTCCAATTACTTGGGAGAAAACTAGCCGTGAAGCTCAAACTGTATATCGTTATATGGATGGTACAGAAATTACTGTAAATGATGGTAATACTTGGATTCATATTGTTCCATCAAGTGGAAATGTTAGTATAAGTTAATTTGTAGTATCATACATTTTAATTAAGGAGGGTAAATACTATGGATGTGTTTGTAGAATTTTTAACTGATAATTATATATGGATTTTAATAGTTTCTTTAATTATTATTTTTGCCCTTATTGGATATTTGGTTGATACTGGGGATGCGAAGAAAAAATCAAAGATTAAACCTATTTATAATGATAATAATATAAATGAAAAAAAAGTACATCCTTCGGTTGAAGCATATACTAATGAAGATTTTGATGAACCTTTAATGAAATAAG
>CAYMVR010000140.1:0-2417 GCA_964393945.1 uncultured Muribaculaceae bacterium
CAATGTTAGATTCTTTGGAAAAAAAGGGGAAAGAATTTTATAATGAAAGTAAAGGCATGGTTAGAAGCCTAATTTTATAACATTATTTTTTAGGTGGGACTAAATCAATACCACTTTTTTTGTTAAAAGGATTACATTTTAAAATTCTTCTAATAGAAAGAATGGTACCTTTAAAAGCACCATGCGTATTTATAGCTTCAATCGCATAATTGCTACAAGTTGGATAGAAGCGACACCTACTATGGGAGTGAAGGGGTAATATTTGATAAAATTTAATTAGTTTAACTAGAATTTTTTTCATAATCATCAGTTATATTTTAGCATACTCAGTTTGACAATAAAACCTTTTTTTGTTATAATACGCCTTAATTTAAAAGGGAATTTTGATATGAGAAGTTTTTTAGAAGAACAATTAGATATTTTAAATGAAATTAAATATATTCAAAGCTTATATAAAGAATTTATAGAAAGTTATCATAGCTTAAATGGAACTTTTGGATTAGATAATCCCATGGAAATTATGTTTTTGTTTACGCATTTAGTCTTTAATGGATACATTTCTATAAATCATGAATATGAATTTGAAAATGTAAGAGGCAATCAAACCATTTTATTAGGGGCTTATAATTTTACTGGTAAATCATGTTGTAGAAATACAGCGAAGATGCTTTCTGATATATTATTTAGATGTGGTATTAAAGCTGGTATTTTAATTAATTTTGCAACAACATTGTATTCTTTAGATGCATCTATTAGTGTGGAAGGTGATATAGATGAATCTTTGTTCTCTGATAGAGAGAGTATTACTAGATTGCTAAATGAGCATAATATGAAACTTGAACAAAGAATTTTAGATGGTAAGTTAGATCTTGATAGTTTTAGATTAGAAAAACGTTTAGCATTTGGATTAAATCATGCGATTACTATTGCTCAAAAAGATGGTATATCTTTTAATTTAGATCCAACTTTCAATAGTGTTTATCGAAAAAGAAAAATAGATAGAATAGAAGTTTTATCATCAGGAATAAATGCTTGTATACCACAAGTTTCTCAAATTTATAATTTTTTATATAAACGTATGGATGCAAGTATAACTGATACAAGAAATTTATTAAAAGGTATCTCTGTAACTTTAGAAGAAGAGTTAGAAGCAAGAAGAAAAGTTAGCGAGATAACTAGTAATAATCAAGATATATTTGAACAGTTTTATAGAGTGAATGCACCATTATATGAGGAAGTATCTATGAAGCTAGAAATGGTTAGAAGAAAATAATTTGTAGGATACTTGATTAAAAGCGTCTGTTTTTGTTATAATATTCCTGTTTGAAATGAGGCATTTATAATGAAGGATATGATATATAAATTATTTGATAATATTGATTATGAAACTTATTCGGATATGGTGGGAGCAGGGAAATATTTGACATTCTCTACCTTTATTGCCATAATTAGTGGAATAGTTAACGAAAGTCTTCTATGGGTTTTTATCGCGTATCTTTTGCAGTCTGGTAAATTATTTTTGGATAGCAATTCTTTATTTTTTAGGGTTAAATCAGTTAAAGAAATTCGCGAACTATATCAGGAATTTTTGACACGGTATAATGCATTAAATAAAATGTTTGGTTTAAACAGCCCAGTGGAAATGATGTTGTTATTTTCTTATTTATTAAAAAATGGATATATTTCCAAAGATCATTGCCATAAATCTGAGTGGCCTTGCGATACGCAATCTTTATTATTAGGTTCTTATTGTTTTACTGGTAAATCTTATAGTGAGCATAGTTCTGAATTGTTTTCAGACATATTAATTAATTCGGGATTAGAATCTACAACTTTATGTGTTTCTAAAAATCAAGTACTTATAGAAGGCTCTAATATTGGAAATATATATAACGAATCTTTGGAACAATTAAGATTTGATGTTACAGATATGATTAGTCGCGGTATTATAACAGATGAGAATATCTATCTTCGTAAGAAACCACTTTTTGATGCCCTTTATTCAATTGTTATTGCGCATAAAGGCGATATTTCTTATTATTTTGATCCTTCAAGCGCAATAATTTATCGAAAATTAAGAGTTAATGGGCATGAAGTTTTATTATCGGGTATAGATGCTTGTATACCGCATGTTTCATGGTCGTATAGTAAAATTTATCAAGATGTAGGAAGAAATATAAAAGATGCAAGAAGAATGTTAGAGGGTATGAATGCATCTTTAGAAGAGGAATTAGAAGCGAGAAGAAAAATTAATGAAATAACTAGCAATAATCAAGATATTTTGGAACAATTTTATAGGGAAAATGCGCCATTATATGAAGAAGTGTCTCAAAAACTTGAAAAAGTCAGAAGAAAAAAATCTTAGGGCTTTTTTTAGTAAATTTTTACTTGTTTTTTTATATAATGTATAGTAAAAT
>CAYMVR010000141.1:0-2402 GCA_964393945.1 uncultured Muribaculaceae bacterium
TATATAATTTAAAAATTGATAAAGATTATTCGAGAAAAACTAATTATGATTATACTTATATTGAAGAACGACAACTTGAGGCAAATTTGTTATTACTTGGGATTACTAATGAATCAGTAGACGGTTATTATAATGCGATTTTTGATAGTGATTTAGAGGCTTTATTTCAATATTTTGGTTTGACTACTTTAGAAGAACAAGAAACTTTTTATAAAATATTATTCGCTTTTGATACTATTTGCCAAAGAACGGATTTAATTTCTAGTGTTCATGAAAGCCCATATATCTCAATTGGAGAGTTGGAAGCATATGGTGGATATGGATGTTATACAGATGTGTTTAAACTTTCTTTAGAGAATTTGATGGAATATACGCATAATAATCCTGAATTTACATTTCAAGATAATTTAGCACTTTTTAATATAATTAGAAATTTAATAGTTTATGGTAAGTATTATTTTCCAAAAGATGAAAATGGTGAGTCAATAAAAGACGATAATGGACGTTTTATAACACTTTATGATGAAGATTTTGCAAATTCGATTTTAGGTCTTGAAAAAACATATTTAGAATTTTTAAGTGAGTATTATGATATTCCTTATGATGAAGTTTGCAGTTTATTAGATGATGCTGTTGATATAAATTTAAGCAGCGCTACTGGTAGTGATGCATGTATATTAACCTATGATTTTGATTCTAATAGTGTTTTTGCTAAGTATCCAGTTTTAAAATCTATTTGTTATACAAATTATCTTTCTTATTATACACATGGGGCATTTTTAGAAGATACAGGACTTTCATTAAAAAGAACTATATATTAAAGTTAGTTAATATATTCTATAGAGTATAGGAAGTAATATAAAAAATAAGCATTTGGCTTATTTTTTTATCTAGAACAAATTCCAAAGAATTCTTTTATGGCAGGATTGTTTCTTAACTCAAGTAAAAGTTTTCTTTCAAAGGTTATAACTTCATCAACACTCATTCCAAAAATTTTGGCTATACTTTCATAGCTTTGATTTTCTTGGTATTTATATACGATAAAATCTTTTGTCCTTTTACCAAATCCGTCAAGGAAATCTAAGGTGTCTTCAGAAAAATAATTTCCATTACTATTATTAGAATTTGCAGGAATAACATCTATAGGTGCTATTTTGTCTTTATCATCAGAATTATTTTCTAAGGAAGTAGTTTTCATATTATTTTTAAGATTTATAAAATAGTCTGTAACATATCCATATATGGATTTTATAATATAAGATATAATGTTGCCATGGATATTGCTGCTAATTTTTTCTAATATTTCTAAAAGTTTTACTTTAACTTCATCACAAATATCGTCAATGTCTGATTTTTTTAGACATAATGAGAAATCGTTCTGAGTTTTGTAAACAGTATGATAAATAAAGTTTTCCTCGCGTAATAAAATAAGATATCTTGTATCAAATAGTCCGGTTTTATATATTCCAAATAAATAAGCTACATCTAAATCTTCAATTTTACCAAAAGTGTTATCTCTTAAAGATTTAATATATAAAAGAATCTTTTTTAATTTATTATTTGAAATGGATAATTTTTCTTGCTTTTCACTATCATGAAAATACCAAATTAAGGTTATCGCTTCCAATGCATTAAAACGGTGTTTATTAATAAGAGTTTTAAATGATTCATGTGATATATTTAAATAATCAAGAATTCGAGGGATATTTTTATCATCAACAGGAGCATTTTTTAAAAATGCAAATATTTTTAAAACATTTTCCCAAAATCTTTTTTGCTCATAATATTGAACGGTTTCATTAATTACATCTTCTAAAGAAAGGGTAGGATTTTTCTTCATTATGTTTCGTATTCTATCTGTAACATTGTTTATATCAAAATTACGTTTTTGACAGTATGAAGATAAAGTTTCATCGCCGTAATAGTATTTTATCCAAGCATTTTGGGCTAAAGCCAAGGCACTAAGTTCATCATTACTTAAATTTGGCTCTTGTCTTTTAAGTCTACTAATTCTTTTAAGTATTGTATCATAATTAATATTATGAAGTTCGCAATAGTCTTTTAGTTTCATATTATCAAAATAATATACAACACGAGAAGTTTGCATAACATTACTAATAATTTCATTTAAAGAACTATCTTTATCTGTTTGCATTCTTTTTTTAATCATACGTAATTTACTTCGATAACAAATATTGTGCTTTTGACAATAACTAGATAAAGAAACTCCTTCATACATTATAATATTTTCCATAGGCCCCTCTTTTTTCGGATTATTATATTATAAAATTTATTAAAAGTCAAATTTCCTTGGGATATGAAAAGATTATCTTAAGACTCAGCAATGAAAAATTCTTGACATTTAACATATAATATAATATAATTAATTAGAAATTTAAAGA
>CAYMVR010000142.1:0-2381 GCA_964393945.1 uncultured Muribaculaceae bacterium
TCGAGAAGTAGCACAATTTGGTAGTGCACTTGGTTTGGGACCAAGGGGTCGCAGGTTCAAATCCTGTCTTCTCGACCATTCGAATTTAATCCTCGTTTAGGCGAGGTTTTTAAATAAATAAAAAAAGATTAGAATATCTAATCTTCGTTATCTTTAACTTTATCTTTACCAAGTATTTTGTCTATCGAATAATGGTATTTTTGAGCGAGTTCAATTAAAACAACAGTTAAAATCAAAGTTCTGCTTTTTTCATAACGATTCCATGTTGGCTGATTTATATTTAGTTCATTTGATATTTCGGTTTGAGTTAAACCTTTTTTGTTGCGAATCTTCTTTAGATTCTCACCTGTTATTTTTAATTTAATATCAGGGGTAGTGTTAGCATACTTTTTCTTATTACTAATGCCAACGACATAGTCGATAGAAACATTGAAATAATTACAAAATTCGTTTAACCTTCGAAGAGGGATGGTATCTGCTCCGCATTCCCACATACTATATGAGCCTTTTGTGATATGCATTATCTCAGCCATATCTTTTTGCTTTAAACCAGCTTCTTCTCTTATTTCTTTCATTCTTGGAAATTGCATATTTATCACCTTTTTAATTTTCTCAAAAAATGTAATAATATTTATATTTTGGAGTTTATATGCATAACATTTTACAATTCGATATTTGTATGATAAAATTATCTTAGGTGGTAACTGATGAATAAGCATGATTATATTATGGACTTATATAATGATATTAAAGATAGAATAGAACTTGATAGTGATGTAGTGGCTTTATATACTATTTTGTGTAAATTGTTTCAAATGGACAGGGAAGAGAGTATAAACTGTTGGAAATATTTGATACTTAAGTATGATATAAAAGAAATGGGACGGGATATTGATTTTTTACCTTTAATTAAAGATTATCCAATAATGATTTTAGAGAATCTAGGTTTAAATGCTTTCTTTCAAGAAGTAGAAGGTATTTCGCATAGTAAACTAGAGTACATATATCAGTTCTTATTTAATATTTATGATGCTAATTCATTTATCTATCAGTCATTAGATTATTATATAAAACGTAATCGTTATCAAGATGAGAAAAAACTAATACAAATTTTTTTAGAGAAGAAAAAAGACTTTTTTAAAGGGATCTTTGATCAAACGGAATTTATTAGAAGAGTTATTTTACTACATTTAAAGAGAAAAAATGTTTCTTTAGAGTTTATTAATTATTTAATAGATTTAATTGATAATACTAAAGATAAAGCTGTTTTAAAAACACTTATTATTGATTATATTTAATTTTTAGTGTATAATACTTCCCTAGGTGGTTTAGATGAGATGTGGTTTAGCTTTTGATTGTGGCGAAAATAATGTAAATATAAAGAGATTCTTTAGGATCTCATTAGATAAAATAGATATTTCTTTGGTTAAGAAAGTTTCTTTACAAGATCTTTGTTCATTTACTATGCATTTTTATAATGAGGAGGTTTTGAAAAGATTCTTGTTTTCATATTATCCTGAACTAAAGAGTTACGCATTTTGTAAATTAGTTATTTTAGATGAAGATACTATGAAGGGGCTTAAAATTCCTTATAAAAAAGATGCAATGTATTTTAGATTAGAAGTTCTTTCACACTTGTTATGCAAATATATTGATGATAAAAATTTTAGATGGGCATTTTTAAATTATTTTATTAATTATTATCCTGATGTTTCTGGTGATAGTTTAAGAGCGATATTAAATAGTAATGCTGATTATGATAGTGTTTGGCAAGAAATTTTAAATTTTTTAACTTCTTTAGTTTATTATAAAGGGGAATTTAATTATGAAACTCTCTATGATGTTGCTACATTTATTATGAAACTTATTTCAGAGTATCTTGGAGGAAGAATTATCCAACATTGTGCTGATGCAGAAAGTGTTACCGATTTTGAAGCAGAATGGTTAGTTAGAAGAGAACGTTTACGCGAAAAAGAAGTTACTCGGGTGTAAATGTTTTGTAAAAAAATTAGAGTTCAACTTCATATATACATAAATATTTAGTATGATATTATTGTAAAGGAAGTGGATTATATGTTATATCCTTCAATTGATAAGTTATTGAACATTGTTGATTCAAAGTACAAATTAGTGCATTTATCTTCTAAGAGAAGTAAACAAATGTTAGATAATCGTCATTATCAAATGAGTGAGAAAAAATATGTAAATAAAAAAGAATTAGGTAGGGCTTTAGAAGAGATTGAGAAGGGATTAGTAAAACTTCAATAAAACTTTTAAAAAACTCTTGATTTTAACTATCTGTTATGATAAGATAGTTATGTTCTCATGGGGGACTAGCTCAGTTGGCTAGAGCATCTGCCCTGCACGCAGAGGGTCGCGGG
>CAYMVR010000143.1:0-2374 GCA_964393945.1 uncultured Muribaculaceae bacterium
TTAAAATTGCTTTTAAAATCACTAATTCATAACACCTCGTTTCTAACCAAAACCCCACTGGGATAAGGGAAGTAATTAAATGTCAAAAATTAGTAGACATCACGCCTAACGCTCAAGTTAATACTCTAAATGAAAAAGTCTGAAAAGTCCAGAAAAAGCGTATGACAAATTCCGACATATTTTGCAATAAAAAAATTAGATTGCTCTAATTTATATATTTAGGCTCATCAATTTTACCTAATAAGTAATCAGCGCTTATGCTATATTTTTTACAAATGGTATATAAATAAGCAGTTGCTATAATATATCGTTGTCTTTCATAAGCAGATATAGTAGAAAAGCCGGTGTTTAAAAGTTTCGATAATTCTATTTGAGATATCTTGTTTTCTTTTCTAAATTCTTTTAATCTCAAACTAGATTTTTTGATATCAATATCTTTTAAGCTATCTTTATAATCAGACTGTTTAGTAAATCCAAATATGTAATCTAAAGAAACACCATAATAATTGCAAAGAGTATTAAGGTGCTTAATCGGTATAATAGTATATTCTCTTTCAAATTGACTATAAGCAGTAAAATGAACACCAAGATACTCAGCAATTTCGGCTTGTGTTAAATTTTTTGTTTCTCTAAGTTCTTTAAGTTTTTCTCCATATATCATAAAAATTCACCACTTCAATTTTCTCATGAAAAAAGCATAATTAATTTAAACTAGAGTAATAGTGCAATTTTTCTTGACAATTAGTATAGGAGATATTATAATTTTAGTATAAATGATAAATTTCTAATATAATTGAGCGCTCATTATTTAGAACAAGAAAGTTGGGATAAATAATGAAATTAGAAACAATAAAGAAAGATAAGAGAAAGAAAATTATCATAGGAAGTATGGTAGTTTTAAGTGTGTTTGGTTGTTTAACATTAACAACAACCAGAGCAAAATATCGAAGTACTCAAAGTTTAAAGTTAGCAAGTGGAATAGTAAATTACAAAGCATCAGACTTACATATAGTAGCGGTAAAAGTAAGTGAAGATGGAACAAGCTATACTGACCAACCAGAAATACCAACTAGTGGATATACATTCAATACAGAAAAAAGTAAATGTAGAATACCAACATCAACTTTAACTGGAGAAAATGCCCCAGCAGACGAAAGTATTCCAATAGAATATAAAGAAGGAAGAGTGCATATAGGGGTAAATAAAAAGAATACTAAATGTTATTTGTATTTTGATAAAATATTAACAACCCCTTCAGAAGAAACGTTAGCAAAATTAGATATTAATAATATAAAAGAAGGCACACCTGATTTTACTCAAAAAGCAACAGGGACAGAAACAGAAGATAATAATGGTATCTATAAAGTTACAGACGGAATGTATGGTGGCTATTCGTATTACTGGAGAGGTAAGGCAGACACAAGCCACATAATTTTTGATAATAAATGTTGGAGAATAATACGTATAAATGGAGATGGTTCTATACGTTTAATCTATAATGGAAGACCAAGCGGAACGACATGTCTGGGAAATGGAAATAGTGAAGCAGTAATCACTGGCTCGAGTGGAACTGAAAAGTATTATGCAACAAGTACAGGCTCATATGATAGTCCATCATATGTAGGCTGGACTTATACTTTAAACACCCAGAGAACATTAAATGGAACAGATAGCAATGCTAAATATCAAACAGAGTTATGGTATACAAATAATATATCAATCGCTGCAAAGACAAAAGTAGATTCAAACGGGAAATTCTGTAATGACAGAAATGTAGGAAATACACCATCAAGTTTTGGTTGGAATAGTAATCAATATGTAACTAGTTGGTCTGCCTGGATTAATGATAATGGTAAATGGTTTTCGTATTCAGTGGCAAAAAGATTATTGGAAGACTATGCTCCAACACTATCATGCCCAAATGAAGATATATATAGTTTAAGTGTAGGAGCAATCACAGCAGATGAAGTGATATTTGCAGGTGGTGAGCAAGGAAATAATACATCCTACTACCTTTATACAAACCAGAGCTATTGGACCATGTCTCCATCTTACTGGCATGGCGGTAACGCATGGATGTTCTATATAGATATGAATGGCAATCTAAGCAGAACTGGTGTGGTCAATGCTACCTTTGGTCTTCGCCCTGTCATAAATTTACGTTCAGATGTCACATTTAATATAGGATCTGATGGAACACAAAATAATCCATATATTGTACAATAAGGATTGGGTATGTTTAAGATAAAAAGAGAAGAAAAAATATTAAAAAGTATCAGGTTTCCTAAAAGTTTGGTTAGAATAATAGAAAAAGAAGCAAAGAAGAATAAAGTCAGTTTTACTAAATTTGTTGTTGAAGCATGTATATATGCAA
>CAYMVR010000144.1:0-2374 GCA_964393945.1 uncultured Muribaculaceae bacterium
TTAATTGTTATGGTAGTCGTATCAATAATTTGTAGTATTTTTAACATTGATATAAATGCTTGCTTGAATCTGTTTGTTATTATCTCTTCTGTCTTTGTTTTCTTTATATTTATTATTCTTGGTAAATGTATGTTAATAGTAAAATTTTTAAATAAATTAATCCAATTTATTGTTGATATAAGATATTCTAATTTTAGTTTGTTTTTCTTTTGTTCATTCCTATTTATTTTTAGTTTAATATTTTTTGTTAATTTAAATCGTATGAATGTGGATATTTTATTATTAGTTATTGTCTTTCTTTCTATAGGGTTATTTATTTTGTTATTGAAATTTAGAATTAATGCTGAAGAAAATAGAAAGTATTTAGTTACATTAAAAGAGAATAATGATTTTTATATTAAAATGGATGATGAGAATAGAATTTTTAAACATAACTTAATGGCTAAACTAACAAGTATTAAATCTGTTTCCAATCAAAAAGCGATTGACTTAATTGATGATTTTGTTATAAAAACTAATAAAGATTTAGCATATTTTTCTAAAGTTAAATCAGTTCCTTATGGTCTTAATGGTATTATATATCAAAATACTTATCCATATTTAGAGGATATTAATTTTAAAACAACTAATAATATCAATTTTGATATTTTTGAAGTTTTAAAGCCAAGAAGATATAATGTATTAGTTGAAAAGTTGGTAGTATGTTTAAATAATGCGATTGAAGCAAGTATTAATAGTCAAAATAAAATAGTTGTTATTAATATAGATGCTGATGATGATTATATTTATATTGAGATTAAGAACACTTTTTCAGATGATTTAAATATTGATTCGTTAGGAAATAAGGCATATTCTACTAAAGGTAAGAAACGTGGTCTTGGTTTATTTTCAACTTTAAGAAATAATGAAGTTACAATGAAAGTAAAAGTAATTAATAACTATTTTGTTTGTACTTTAATTGCTAGAAAGCAAAAAAATAGCATCTTAGATTAGATGCTACTTTTTTATATTAATTCTTCAGGACATTCTGGTTCGTCAAATGTAAACCACCATGTGAAAGTTGAAGTTGATGCTTCAGCAGCACCACCTAATAGTTTTGCTAAAAATTCCATTTTGTTACCTCCTTTACTTCTTTATTCGCTTAAATTTATATTAAAATAATTTAAACCATTGTTATTCTTTCTTTTTATAATATTTATAATTATTAAATTGAGTATTTGTTATCTTATAAAATATGGGGTTTATAAATATGCTTTGGATAATTAGAGCATATACTATGGCATTGTGTATTAATTGGTTTTTGGATAACACTATGATTATTGTATATATAATTATTACAATGCATGAAATAATTTTGCATTTCTTTCGGTGTTCTTTTCTTATTAGTGGCCTTTTGGGTGTATCCGCAGGTGCCCATAATATCATTGAGATAAAGGCTATTGTTAAAACTATATCTGTTATAAGGTTTGGAATGGCTATGTTTTTTATTAACATAGGAATAATGTTATATGTAATTATGCTTGATATCCAACATCCAATGTTAGTTTTAGCATGCCAGCCAAAACTATAGGTTCTAATTCCTGAATAGAATAATAAGAATAGTAGAGTTTGTTTAATACTTTTGGTAATTATTGCAATTACTATTATAACCATAAGTTTAATTATTAAACTATATATGCCTTGCAGTCCATAGTTTAATTTTTTAAGTTTTAAATCATCACAATCTTCATATTTTTGTATCAGACTTATTGAACTATTTACAAACTTCTCTTTCATATTATACTTCCTTATGACGAGTAGATTATAACTCAATGATATTGATATTTGAATGATGTTTACTTTAAGTAATCATTTTTGGGTTTAAAATGATTTTTTGACATGCTTATTTTATAATTTGGTTAATTGAGACATTATATTTATACTTTTAAGTTTTTGACCTTTTAATTTGTTTTTATATATGGTATCTTTGGAATGAACTTAATATAAAAAGGCGTTTGATTAGTGCAAAATTTGTCGAACGATTTTTATTGAGTTAGGGGTAGTTTGTATGTTATTTTAAATACGAAGTAGAAAGGCGAGGTGTGATATGGAAGGTAAAGTTAAGTGGTTCAATAATGAAAAGGGCTATGGTTTCATCGAATATGATGAATTAGAAGATATATTTGTTCATTATTCTGCTATTGTTAAAGAAGGCTATAAGACACTTAAAGAAGGTACAATTGTTAATTTTAAATTAATTGAAACTTCTAAAGGATTACAAGCTGTTGATGTATGCGAAAAAGAATTAACTACTATATAATTTAGTAGTTTTTTTTGTGTTTGTATGTTATAATTTACTTAGAAGGATGGTGGACTTATGGAATTAAATATTAGG
>CAYMVR010000145.1:0-2332 GCA_964393945.1 uncultured Muribaculaceae bacterium
ATAAAAAAGAAATATTAGATAAAGTGGATAAACTCATGATCATGTATAAAAATGGTGAGTTAGGCGGTGAAGTTATGCCAGAAGATGCTAACCCTCATCTTGAAAAATCTAGTTTAGATAATTATTTATATTTTACTCTACCAATGGCACTTAATTATCAAAGAAATTCTTATACTCTTTGGGAAAGTGCACTTAGAACGTATAATGATCCCGAAACTAAATTTGTATTTAATCCTAAAATATGTTTAGAAAAATCTTTTGATGAAGTACAATATGCTTTAACTAAGTATAAAGTTGCTTTACAAAAGCAAAAACAAACTGAAATATGGTTAACACTTTGCAAAACTTTTATTGAACTATTTGATGGTGATATAAGAAAGTTATTTAATTTATTAGATAATGATGTAGATAAAATTAGAAATTCTATACAGAAAGATAATAAAAAAATGTTTCCATATTTGTCGGGTACTAAAATATGCAATTATTGGATGTATGTAATCCATCAATATACTGATAGAGAATATAAAAATATAGATAAATTAACTGTTGCTCCCGATACTCATGTGTGTAAGGCAACACACAAATTAGGTTTAATTTCTGATGATGAATTTAATTCTAGTAATGTTCAAAAAATTGTAATAGATAAATGGCAACAATTATTTATGAATACAAAATATAAACCTATCGATATTCATACTCCTCTTTGGCTATGGAGTAGAAATGGTTTTAAAAATATAAATTAATAGAAACTATAATATTTAAAATCCATCTAGTAGATGGATTTATTAATTTATAAATCAATAATAGCTGTTTTTCTATATTTGCTTAAACCATTTAACTTATCAAGTTTATTACTTTCTATTATAGGTTCTAATTTTTTGATATCAAATAAATCTTTTTCTCTATTCATTACTAATTTATTTTTATAAATTGTTTCTTTACGTACTACCTTTAATTTAACTCCTAAATAAGTAATCCAATCATCATTATATTGGAGTTTAAAGAATTCAATCGGAAGTGTTCTTTCTAATTTTTTCGGTATTCCTTTTTCATTAAAATATTCTGTAATTGTGTATGAATTATCATCATAATGAAATAAGAAAAATCCTATATGAAAATCATTATATTTATACTTGGCATAAACTTCATGATCACCATCTGTATATCCATACTCATTTAATACTTTATTACTAGACATACGATTATCATGAAATTCAAAATCTGTGTTTTTAAAGATATTTTCTAATCTATCAATATATTTTTCTTCAATCATAATATCTATATCTTCATGAATTCTTTCTAACGGAAGACTAGCATCAATATAGGCTCCAAGAGCCCCGACAACATAATAATTAATATTATTATCATTTAAGTTTTCACAAATAAACTTTAATGTATTATTAATGAAATCTACATTTATTTCTTGTTTCATAGTAACTCCTTTAATATTTATAATTTTATTATATCATTTTTAAGAATTTATTTGGTATTTTCTTCAAGAAATTTGCTAACGATAATAAAGTTTTATATCTATTTTCCAATTGCGGCAATAGTGTTGTCGCAATTAAGTTGCTCACATTATTTAGAGATACCTAAAATAAATTAAGGCACTTAAAGAAACTTTAATATGCTTTTTAGTTATAACGTGAGTTATAAAGCAATAAAAAATTCCCAAAATAGGGAATGATTTTTAAACTGGAGTTATTGTTGTAGTTCAACTCACTTACAATAGCGGAAAAGTACATATAATATTTTGCGATTTATTTATAATTATTTTTTTAATTTTTTAAATAATTGTTGCTTTTTCTCTTTTAAAGTAAGTTCATGAGTTACATTATATACACAAATTAATTCATAAGCAATACCAATTCCATATAATAATCCTTGTACAAATTCTTCAGCATTTGGTGTGAATATTACTCCTAAAAAATGAAGATAGTTATTTAGTATTGCTAAAACTAAAATACACCATCCTATTTTTAAATTAAATTGCCATATCTTGCTTTTGTCTATCACTTGTTTTTGACTATATTCAATTAATTGTTCTATAGTATCTTTTAATTCAACTAATTCTTCTTTTGTCATTCTCCTACCATTTAATAATTCCGATACTTCAACATTTAATTCATTTGCAAGTATTGGCAACATCGACAAATCTGGCATTGTCTTTCCATTTTCCCAACGACTAATACTTTTTACATTAACTTCTAATACTTCTGCTAATTGTTCTTGTGTCAGATTTTTTTCTTTTCTTAATTCAGCAATAAATTTTCCAATACGCTCTTGATTCATTATAATTGCTCCTTTCAAAAAGAATTATATATATTTTACT
>CAYMVR010000146.1:0-2300 GCA_964393945.1 uncultured Muribaculaceae bacterium
TTGAGGGGGTAGTTAAGATTTCTTAGTGAGAGTTCAAGTCTCTTCTCTTGCACCAGATTGATAGGAAACTCGAACTTTTATGATTCGAGTTTTAATATGACTTAAAATGTGATAAAATATTTATAGAAGTAAAATTGATTTGTCAATTTAATAAACACACTTGTATAATGACATAATCATTATTTGTGTGATTCTTTGTAAGGAGCAAATATTAATGAAAGTTAAAGATATAAAAGATATTGACATTTGTTATTCATTTTTTCATTATACAAATAAAAACAATATTGAAAGTATAGCTGAAAAAGGATTGCTTCCTAAAATTGGCGATAGTGCAACAGGAATAGAAAATACAGAAAAAATATTTTTTGCAATAGGCCCAAAAGGCGTATTTTCCATATTTGATTCATGGATAAGGTGGTTAATTGCTAAGAGATTAACTGATTTACCAGGTGAAAAAGCAGATATACCATTTTATCGTTTTTGTACATTTATAATGCGTTTGCCATTAATCCACCATTTTATAGCAATTATTGTTAATATAGTAGTTTGGTTTGAATTCAAGTTTAAACCGTTTAAAATTAAGTCATTTAAAATTATGAAAAAAATATTAGATAATAGTTGCTTTCTTTTATTGGACTTAGAAGATGGAAAAGATTTTTCTTATAAAGATATTGACGAAGTAAAAGCCCAAAAGTTCAATAGAAAATTATTAAAAATGGTATATGCTAAGCAACATAAGATGAGTAGTAAAAAGATGGATTACTGGAATATGCACACCTTTAGTAATATTACAATTCCACCAAATAAAATTACATTGATTAAACTTAATAATTCTTATAAATGTTTAGACATTTTATTGTGGATGATAGAAAAGAATAATATAGATATAAAAGTATTAGCTCCCTTTTTATATGAATTTCTTCAATATTATAATCTTTTGTAATAGAAATGAAATATAAAATTACAAAGAAAATTTTTAATGAAATAGTTGAGTATTTTAATAATTGTGATATGAAAATTGATGTTAAAAAACAACATGATATTTATTTTTCGCCAATTCTTTTTCCTTTCTTTGGTGGAAAAATAGATAACGAATGTCTTAGAATTAGAGTTCTAGAAGATAAAAATATTTTAAGTTATAAGAAGTATATTCCTTCAACAGATAGCGCACCTGCCCACTCTATTGAGTATGAGTTAAAAGTCTCTGATATTGATGAATTGAAATTAATTTTAAGTGATTTACGTATTGAAGAAGCATTTACATTAAAAAAAGAACGAAGATCTGTTATTTATAAAAAAAATATTGAAATATCTTTAGATATTGTTAGTGGTCTAGGGTATTTTATAGAATTAGAAATAATTAATCATGAAAACATTGATGAAGCTTTAAATGACATAAAGGATTTTACTAAAAAATTTTTAATTACTGATTCAATGCGTAATTATGATGGTTATTCTTATTTGTTATATAATGCTAAAAATAAGAGATTGAATGGTGAATAATAAAATTGATATAAAATAATAGATGATTTTTGTAAATTTATGAATTGATTAATAAATAGATTATGGTGGTGTAATATATGGATAAAGATAATTTAGCACAACAAATATTAAATTTTTATGATGAGATAAGTAGAATTAATTGTAGTGTGCCGAAGGATTATAAATTAATTAATCCTTTATGTAGTGAGCAAAAGGAAGATGTTAGAAAAGTAATGCATCTTTTTTATAATAAATTTTATAATGATAGAAATAAGCGCCGAATTATATTTGGAAGTTCACCATCTAGAAAGGGTTCAGGGATTGTAGGTGTTCCTTTTGAAAGTGCAGAACATCTAAGAGAAGAAACAGGAATATATATAGATAATTTTTATATAAGTAAATCATCAACAAATTTTTTGTTTGAAGTAATGAGAAAATATGGTGGTTGTGAAAAATTTTATAAAGATTTTTATATGAGTTTTGTTTGCCCATTTGGAATAGTTAAAATTAATGAAAAAGGTAGAGAAGTTAACGCTAATTATTATGAAAATAAAGAACTTAAAAAAGCACTTTATCCTATAATTGTTGATTCAATAAAAAAACAAATAGAGTTTGGTATTGATACCTCAGTTTGTTACTCTATTGGTAGTGGGGATAATTATAGATTTTTATTAGAACTAAATAGAGAGTATAATTTTTTTAAACGAATTATACCGCTTGAACATCCTAGGTATATTATGCAATATAACAAAGGAAAAATGGATGAATATATTTTAAAATATCTTGATGCTTTAAATATAAAATGATATACTTATTTT
>CAYMVR010000147.1:0-2293 GCA_964393945.1 uncultured Muribaculaceae bacterium
CATTGCTAAATGATATTAGTACTGACTTTAGTTCTTATTATTTAACTGATAATGTCCAAGATAGTGATGCCACCTCAACGCTTGAATTTGCTCGTGATATTGATATTTCTTTAGAAAGTGATGAAAAGTATATTCCTAAATATGATAAAAATATAGATTCTGATGAGTATTTAACTAACTTAGCCAATAAAGGTCTAAAAAGGAGATGCAATAATAGTATTCCGGATATTTACCAGAAACGCTTGGATTTTGAGTTATCAGTAATAAAGAAAATGGGCTTTGTTGACTACTTTTTAATCGTTTACGATTATGTTTTATATGCCAAAAAAAACAATATTTTAGTAGGCCCAGGAAGAGGATCTGCAGCAGGATCGCTGGTAAGTTACTGTCTAGGTATTACTAATGTTGACCCTATAAAGTATGACTTGTTATTTGAACGTTTCCTAAACCCTGAGCGAGTTACAATGCCTGATATTGATATTGACTTTGAATATACCAAAAGAGGCCAAGTAATTGATTATGTAAGAGATAGATATGGCAAGATGCATGTCGCGCCTATTATGACTTTTGGTACTCTAGGGGCTAAACAAGTTTTAAGAGATGTTGGAAGAGTTTTAGACATACCTCTTGATTTAATAGATAGTTTTGTTAAAAGAATTGATGCTAAATTAACTTTAAAAGAAAATCTAGAAAACGAAAGCGTAAAAAGTTTTCTTAATAATTATAAAGAATTAAAAAATTTATATCAAATATGTTTTAAATTAGAAGGTTTAAAACGTCATATATCAACACATGCTGCTGGTGTAGTTATATCAAGTGTTCCCCTAGATGATGTCATACCTATTTTAAATAGTGGTGATTTTATTACAACAGGTATAACTATGGAATATTTAGAAAATCTAGGCTTATTAAAAATGGACTTTTTAGCTTTAAGAAATTTAACTATTATTGCGAATGTTCTTGATTTAATAACTAAAAACACTAATAAAATTCTTGATTTAAATAAAATTAATTTAAATGATCCAAGTGTTTTTGAAATATTTGCCACTGCTGATACTGAGGGTATATTTCAATATGAAAGTAGTGGCATGAAAAACTTAATGTTAAAATTAAAACCTACAAGTTTTTCTGATTTAGTAGCATCTGTTGCTCTTTTTCGTCCTGGTTCTATGAGTCAAATAGATACTTTTATCAAAAGAAAACATGGGCAAGAATCTATTAAATATTTACACCCTGATTTAGAACCCATATTAAAAGAAACATATGGTATTATTATATATCAAGAACAAGTTATGCAAATCCTTGTAAAAATAGGAGGATATTCCTATGCTGATGCTGATATTATTAGAAGAGCCATGTCTAAGAAAAAAGAAGATGTTATTTTAAATGACCGTGAGCACTTTATTAAAGAAGCAGTAAAAAGAGGTTATCAAGAAAATATTGCTAAGGACATATACAACTTAATTATTCCTTTTGCTGGTTATGGTTTTAATAAAGCTCATTCGGTTTCATATGCTCTAATTGGATACCAAATGGCTTATTTAAAAGTAAAATTCCCTATGTATTTTATAGCCAATCTCTTAAATATGAGTATGGGAAGTATCATCAAAACTAAAGAATATATTGATGAGGCCCGAAAGAAAGATATTCATATTTTAAAGCCTGATATCAATAGTAGTACGGATGTATATATAATAAAAGATCAAGCCTTGTTATTACCTTTAAGTAGTATAAAAAACTTAGGAACAAACGCTAGTAATTCCATTTTAGAAGAGCGCAATATAAACGGCGAATTTAAAGATTACTTAGATTTTGTTGGAAGAGTTTATGGTAAAAGTGTTAATAAAAAAACTCTTATTTCTCTAATAGATTCTGGTGCTTTAGATAGTTTTAAATACACCAAAAGAACAATGATAGATAACCTTGATATTGTCATTAACTATGCAAGTTTGATAAGTGATTTAGATCCATCTTTCTGCTTACCACCTGCGATAGAGGAAAAGCCAGAATATAGTGAAGAAGAACTAAGAACTAAAGAATTTAATTCCTATGGTTTTTATGTTACTAATCACCCTGTAAGTAAATATCAAGATAAAAGTATTACCAAATTAAAAGGAATAGATAAAGAATTTGATAAGCATATAAAATGTGTTGTTTTAATAGAGAATATTAAAACAATTAAAACTAAAAAAGGGGATAATATGGCTTTTATAAGTGCTAGTGATGAAACAGATACTAAAGATTTTGTTATTTTCCCGTCTTTATACTATATGTTAAATGGTCTTAAAATAGG
>CAYMVR010000148.1:0-2254 GCA_964393945.1 uncultured Muribaculaceae bacterium
ATGATTAATTTATCATAATTTGCTTTTTTTAGCAATATTAATGACTTATTTCTTTTTATAATTATATCACTATTTTAGGATTTTTTCATTTCAAATAATATATCTCTAAGTTCCATAGCGCGTTCAAAATCAAGATTTTTGGCTGCAGTCTTCATTTCATCTTCAAGTGTTAAAATTATGCTTTCTTTTTCTTTTTTGCTCATCTTAGGTTTCTTAGCCTTAGTCTCAACTTCATTTGATACTACTTCTTTAATGTCTTTAATAATTGTTCTAGGTGTTATACCATTTTCCTCATTATATTTCATTTGGATTTCACGACGTCTAGCAGTTTCTTTTATAGCCCTATCCATTGCTTCACTTACATTGTCAGCATACATTATGACATGACCATTAGAATTTCTAGCACATCTACCAATAGTTTGTATCAGGGATCTATCACTTCTTAAGAAACCTTGTTTATCGGCATCTAAAATACAGATTAAACTAACTTCTGGAATATCTAACCCTTCTCGAAGAAGATTTATTCCAACAATACAATCATATATACCTAAACGTAAATCATGGATGATTTTTAAGCGGTCTAAAGTTTTAACTTCACTATGAAGATATGCTACTTTGATATCCATTTCTTTTAAATAGTTAGTTAATTCTTCACTCATACGAATAGTTAAAGTTGTAATAAGTACTCTTTCATTTTTTTCTTTACGAATTCTTATTTCATTTATAATATCATCTATTTGACCAGTACTAGGTTTAACCTCAATTGTTGGATCTAAAAGCCCTGTTGGACGTATAATTTGTTCTACGTATTCATTATTTGTATGGGATAGTTCATAGTCTCCTGGAGTTGCTGATACATATATAGCTTGATTAATCTTACTTTCAAATTCTTCAAAATTTAGCGGTCTATTATCTAGGGCGCTAGGTAATCTAAAACCATAATCAACAAGAACAGTTTTACGCATTCTATCTCCATTATACATTCCTCGCACTTGAGGAAGTGTTACGTGTGATTCATCAACTACTAATAAAAAATCTTTAGGGAAAAAATCAATTAAACATGTTGGGGTTTCTCCTGGTCCTCTTAAGGCTAAATGTCTTGAATAGTTTTCAACACCACTACAAAAGCCAGTTTCCTTAAGCATCTCAATGTCATAATTAGTTCTTTCTCTTAAACGCTGTTCTTCAATTAATTTATTATTTTCTTTTAATTCTTTTAATCTACTTGCCAGTTCTTCTTCAATACGTCTAATTGCTTCTTCTAATTTTTCTGGACTTGTAACGAAATGTGATGCTGGAGAAATAGTTATAGTCTTTTTATTTGTTAAGATAACACCTGTTACGGGATCAAAAGTTGAGATACGATCAATTTCATCCCCGAATAATTCGATACGAATACCATGTTCATGTTCATTTACAGGTATAACATCAATAATATCGCCACGCACTCTAAATGTGCCACGGTGAAAATCGATATCACTTCTCTCATAAGTCATATCTACTAAACGATTAATTATAGCATTTCTTTTGATTTTGTCTCCGACAGTTACAATTAATCTAGCTTTTTCATATTCTTCTTTCTCACCTATACCATAAATACAAGAAACACTGGAAACAACTATAACATCATTATAATTAATTAAAGCACTGGTGGCTCCATGTCTTAATTCATCTATTTCATCATTAATTGAAGAATCCTTTTCGATGTATGTATCACTTGATGGCACATATGCTTCTGGTTGATAATAATCATAATAAGAAACAAAATATTCAACATGATTTTCAGGGAATAACTCTTTTAATTCCGAATAAAGTTGTCCCGCTAAGGTCTTGTTATGGGCAAGAACTAAAGTAGGTTTATTAACACTAGCTATTACATTTGCAATAGTAAAAGTTTTACCAGTACCAGTAGCACCCAGTAACACTTGTTCTTTTTTATCACTTTTTATTCCTTTTACTAACTCATTTATAGCTCGCGGTTGATCTCCACTTGGTTTATATTTTGATACTAATTTGAACATAACATCCTCCTTACTTATTTTAATTAATTACAAAAATATATATATTTTTAAAAATGAAGTATAACATTACATTGCCAATCACCCTGTACTGAAGTACAGGTCTTGATTAAATGCTCAAAGCATATTAAATCGACTTAATGTCGTTAGAATCATTTCGTTATTTTAAATGTTTTTTCTATATCATCTGTTTGATCCTCTATGTAAGCTTTTATTATTTCTTGTGTTACTGTTCC
>CAYMVR010000149.1:0-2231 GCA_964393945.1 uncultured Muribaculaceae bacterium
TTTTGTGTATAATGGAGTAATGAGGAGAGATATTATGAAAATATTAACAGTAAATGCTGGTAGTTCTTCTTTAAAATTTAATTTAATTGAACTTCCAGAAGAAAAAGAATTAATAAGCGGATATTTTGAAAAGATTGGTCTTGCAGGAGGAATTTATAGCCTTAAAATAAATGGATCAAAAATTAAAAAAGAAGCTGATATGAAAGATCATAAAGATGCAATTAATCTACTCGTTAAAGAACTTATAGATAATAAGATTATTGCTTCTTTAGATGAAATTGATGGGGTAGGACATCGCCTAGTTCATGGTGGAGATAAATATGCTAGTAGTGTAGTTATTACAGAAGATGTAATCAAGACTGCAGAAGAGTTATCTAGTTTAGCGCCTTTACATAATCCTGCTAATATAGTAGGAATAAGAGCATTCCAAGAAGCATTACCAGGTGTACCTATGGTTGCAGTTTTTGATACAGCTTTCCATCAAACAATGGATAAAGAAGAATTCTTATATCCAGTTCCATATTCTTGGTATACAGATTATCAAATTAGAAAATATGGATTTCATGGAACTAGTCATAAATTTATTACTAAGAAAGTTCAAGAAATGCTTGGACGTGATAATGTAAATGTAATTAGTTGCCATGTTGGTAGCGGAGGTTCATTATGTTGTATTAAAGATGGTAAAAGTTTTGATACAACAATGGGATTTACGCCTAATGCTGGTATTATGATGGGTACAAGATGTGGTGATATTGATTATTCTATTATTCCATATTATATGTCTAAAACTGGTGCTAGTTTAAATGAAGTAGATACTATTTTAAATAAAAATAGTGGCCTTTTAGGTATAAGTGGTAAACATTCAGATCATAGAGATATTGAAGCTGCTATGGCTGAGAATGATGAAGCAGCTATAATTGCAAATGATATGTATGAAAAAAGAATTGTTGATTATATAGCTCGTTATTATGTAAAATTAGATGGTAAAGTAGATGCTTTAGTATTTACAGCTGGTGTAGGAGAAAATGCCCGTGAATTTAGAGCTAATATTATAAATAAGTTAGGCTCTTTAGGCATTAAACTTGATGAAGAGAAAAATAGTAAAGTAGCTAGTTATTTAGATATTCAAGAAGGAGTTATTTCAGCAAGTGATTCAAGTGTTCCAGTTTATGTTATTCCAACTAATGAGGAACTTATGATTGCCCTTGATACATATGAGTTAATTAAAGATGGTGAGTAAAATAAATACTATCGAAAAAAAGATATATAAAAAGATTAAAGAATATGATAAGATTGTTATTGCCAGGCATATAGGACCTGATCCTGATGCTATTGCAAGTCAAGTAGCACTTCGCGATTCTATTCGCTTAACATTTCCTAAAAAAGATGTAGTAGCAGTTGGTTTAGGTGTATCTAAGTTTAAATATTATGGTATTTTAGATAAAATTGAAAATGATGATTATGCTGGATGCTTACTAATAGTTACTGATGTTCCTAATTTAAATAGAGTTGATGGAATTGAAGGCCTCCAGTATGGCGAAATAATAAAAATTGATCATCATCCTGCAGAAGATATTAAAGGTAAAGTTGATTGGACTGAAGAAACTTCGTGTTCAACTTGTCAACTTATTGCAGAACTTATCATGAAAACGCCACTTGTATTAGATACTAAAATAGCTGGTAATTTATACTTAGGTATAGTGTCAGATAGTGATCGTTTTTTACTTTCTTATACGACACCAAAAACATTTAAAATTGTGCATGAATTACTAGAAAAAAGTAATGCACCATTTACCCAATTATATAATTACTTATATGATAGGGGTATTGATGAGGTGAGATTTCAAGGCTATTTAGCAACTAATATGCAAGTTACAGAAAATGGTCTTGGATATATTGTAATTCCAAATGATATTATTAAAGAATACCATGTAGATCTTGCAACACCTTCTAATTTAATTAATAGTTTTAATTTTATTAGAGAAGTAATCGTGTGGACTTTTATTACGGAAGATTCTAAAAATAAAGGATATAAAGTTAGTATTAGATCACATGGACCTATAGTTAATGAAACTGCTAGTAAATATCATGGTGGGGGACATAAATACGCTAGTGGGGCTAGACTTATGGAAGAAGAAGAAATAAATAATTTTATTGGTGATTTAGATCAACTTTGCGAGCAATATAAAAGAGCTAGTATAAGTAATATTGAACAAGATTAAAGAGGACTG
>CAYMVR010000150.1:0-2230 GCA_964393945.1 uncultured Muribaculaceae bacterium
TAGGGAGAATAATTATATATGGAGTTGAATGCTGGTCTTAGATTAGCCAGAATCCAGAAATATATATGTTTCTTACCACCTGCGAGTGTGCGGGATTTTATCACAAATAGACTTTCCTTTGGGTTTTTTATTTGCTATAATTTTCTTGGTGATATTTATGTTTGATCGAATACTAAAATTAATTACAAAAGAAGAATTGGATAATATTTCAAGTAAGCATATTTTATTAGTAGGTGTTGGGGGAGTTGGAGGTTATGTTTTAGAATCTCTTATTAGAAGTGGTTTTAAGCATATTTCTATTGTAGATGGTGACGTTATAGGGTTATCTAATTTAAATCGTCAAATCATAGCTAAAATGGATAATTTAGGGTGTTCTAAAGTATTAGAAGCTAAAAAAAGAGTTTTAAGTATTAATCCTGATGCTAATATAGAAGTTATTGATAAGTTTCTAACGGTAGATAATATGCATGAATATATTAAAGAAGATTATGATTATATAATAGATGCTTGTGATGACGTTAAAATAAAAATAGAACTTATTAAATATGCTAAAGAAAAGGAAATACCTATTATTGTATCTTTAGGAACAGGAAGAAAGATGAATCCTTCATTACTTGAAGTAACTAGTCTTAATAAAACATTTAATGATCCTTTAGCTAAAAAACTTCGCTATGAATTAAAAAAGCAAGATATTAGTTTAAATATACCAGTAGTATTTAGTAGGGAAGAAGCAGTAGATACTGATGGCTGTGTTGGAAGTGTCATATTTGTTCCTAGTGTTGCAGGTATTTTAATGGCTAATGTTGTTTTTGAGCATTTTATAAATGAAAAAAGGCCTTAGCCTTTATTAATTAGAAATTCTGGTAATTTTTTTGGATCTTGATGATTTATTACAATGCCATAAATTAAATCAATTATTGGCATTTTTATTTTTCTATTTTTGGTAAGTTTTTTAATTGATAATAAGGTATAATAGCCTTCAGTAGTATTGGCTTCTAGGTACTTATTTAATTCATCTTGAGATTTATTTTCCCCAATAAGTTTTCCAAATTTATAGTTACGACTTTTATTAGTAGAGCAGGTGAGGAGAAGGTCTCCTATACCAGCATATGAAAGGATTGTTTTAGGATTACACTCTAGTGATGATAATAATTCTTTAATGTCATGAATAGATTCAGTGATTAGGAAGGCTTTCGTTGAATCATTATATCCTAAACCGTCTAATATGCCTGCAGCGATTGCTATAGTATTTTTAATACTGCCACAAAGAGAAGTACCATATATATCGTGATTAGTTCGAAGTTTTAGCATGTTATTTTGAAGAGCTCTTTGCACGGTTTTTTCGGCTTTCTTAGAAGTTACTGCTAGTGATAAAGCACATGGCTCGTTACTTAACATATCAACTGCAAAAGTTGGCCCTGATATTACGGCGATATGTTTTGATTTTAGAATATTTCTTACAATGTCTGATAAGAAGGAACAAGTATCATTTTCAATGCCTTTACTTGCAATACAAACTGGAGTAGTAGGTAAAACATATTCTTTCATTTTTAAACAAACATCTCTAACATATTTCGCGGTTGTGCCAATTATTATTAAATCAGTATCCTTTAATGTTTCTTCAAAAGAATTTGTAATTGTTATATTTGGTTCAATTTTTTTAGTTGTGATACTATTTAGAGTGTGTGTTTTATTAAAATCTTTTATTAAATCCTCATTTTCGCTCCACATAGTGATACTTGTAGATGTTTTAGCACAATTATGGGCTAGAGCAATACTATAAATGCCAACACCTATAATACTTATTTTCATTGGTTATTCCTCATTTCATCATATAATTTATTTAAATTTATTTCATATTTATTATTCTTTTTATGATAATATTCTTTATTTAGTAAGTTTTCTGGTAAATAGGTTTGATACACATAATCATTTTTATAATTATGAGGATATAAATAAGCAGGATTACCATTTATAATATGTTTAGGAATAGGTCCAGCGAGTCCTTTATTTATATCATTTACGGCTTCATTAATGGCTAGATAAGCACTATTACTTTTAGGAGATAGAGCTAGTTCTGTTACAACGACACCTAATGGTATTTGGGCTTCGGGTAAACCTACTAATTCAGCAGCTTCAATAGCAGCCATAACTTTAGGACCCATAGCAGGGTTCGCAAGGCCAATATCTTCATAGGCAATAACACTCATACGACGATAAATACTATCTA
>CAYMVR010000151.1:0-2221 GCA_964393945.1 uncultured Muribaculaceae bacterium
CTTGCACTTAATCCAGGAGATTTTAATCCAGATGAATATACTATTGACTTCTTTCCAATAGTAAATCCTGAAGGGTATTTAATTACAACATCTATGCAAGACTTATATTTAGAAAAAGGTAAAACAGAAGAAGAAAAGATTGCTCTTGCTAAAGATTATTGGCGAATAAATAGACAAGATGCTATTAATACTGCAAATAGTAATAAAGTATTAAGAAACGAAGAATCAAGTGACGAAGATCGTGCTAAAGCAACTGAAGTGTTAAGAGGAAAAAAAGGATGTCAAGCCTTATATGATGATGTTGATCAAGAAAGATTTTTAAAAGATTATCCTGAATTAAAGGCAAGTGTCATGTCTATTTTAAAAAAAGGCAATTATCCAATCGGTGTTTGTTCTGCTTGGAACGCTAATGGACACGGAATAGACTTAAGTCAGAATGTACCATATAATGCTTCAATTGATAGATATAAAAGAGAGGATGTATATGCTGGAGCCGCTTATGCTAATATCAAAAACAATACTCCAGGGCCTCTTAATTGCCCATGTCGTGATCTAAATAAGTTCACTATTGAAAATGAAAATTTATGTTTATTACAATTTTTATGTCAATTAAGCAGCAAAAAAGAAATTTCAGCATTCTTAAACTACCATAGTATTATGGGTAAAATGTATCAACGCCCTGTAAAAGAAGATAGCATTATTGACTTATATCATATAGATTATATGCAAAAATTAACTGAGAACTATGTTGGTGCAAGAACTATGCGTGAAGAAAATGCTTATGATGTAATCGAAGGTGAAGACCCATATAATTATATAAATGAATATTTCCGTTTACGCTTTGGCATTGATATACAACCAGAATTATCTAGAATGGGAGGAAATCCTATTGGCCCTCTTGCTGATCCTAAGACATTCGAAGAAGTAACAATAAAGCCTAATATTCGTGCATTTCGAAATTTTGTCGCAAACTTAAATTTCATTAAAGAATATTCTAAATTAATAAATAATCTAATAGCCAGATTAAACAATAGACGTGAGAGTATTGGTGCTCCGGTTTATGATGCTAAAGAGATGTATCGTCTAATAGATTCTATATGTCAAAATAATCCTAGTTTATATATTGCTCTAAGAGACGAAATGAAAAAACCAAATGCTCAAAATAGTCATGTTATTTCTTATCTTTTCCATCAAATAGAGCAAAGTTTAAATAAAGTTAGAGAAACCAAGCCTATTAAAGAATCTGTAATGACTAGTTATCAAAGTGAAGAAGCTTTTGTTGCAAATTATAGTGACTTTTTGCGCAAATTAATTGAACGCATTAATAACGAACGTGAGGCTAAAAAACAAGCACCACTAAGTGAAGAACAAGTAAATAATTTAATAGATAATTTAAGTTTAGATTATCCAGAAATATTTGCTAGGTTAAAAAGCGAATTAAGTAAAACACCATATAATGAAGAAACAATTAATATTCTTTATGGACATCTAGAGACTATTATAGATAACCAATTAAAAATGGGTAATTTAATAAAATAAAACTAATTAACAGATTGTCAAAATCTGTTTTTTCTTTTGCTAAAACACGAGCTAACTATTGGCGATATCTTAAAATTTTGTTATAATTGATATAGTGGGGTGATATTATGTTTATACCATTAAAAATAGTTACAGAATATTCTTTATTAAAAAGTACTATTAGAATAAAAGACTTAATAACATATTTAAAAAACCATAATATTACCGCTTGTGGTATATGTGATGAAAATCTCTATGGGGTAATGGATTTTTATACCAACATGAAAAAGAATAACATTAAACCTATAATAGGATTAGAAGTAAATATTGAAAATTATATCATTTATTTATATGCCATCAACAAAATTGGTTACCAAAATTTATTAAAAATTCATACTTTAAAAGAAATGCAACAATTAACTTTTGAATCACTAGAAAAATATCTTGATAATATTAAGATAGTATTACCCTTAAATTCTTATTCACTTATGTCTAGATATAAAGAGGCTTATTTAGGATATACAAATAGTACTGAGAAAATGACGGCATTAATGGAGAGTGATAATGTTGTATATTATAAAGATGCTCGTACTTTAAATAGTAATGATATTCCATATTTATCTTACTTAGAAGCCATTTCTAAGGGGACATTGCTAAATGATATTAGTACTGACTTTAGTTCTTATTATTTAACTGATAATGT
>CAYMVR010000152.1:0-2191 GCA_964393945.1 uncultured Muribaculaceae bacterium
TCTTATTTTGAATTATTAGAATATATTGATAAACCTGAAATAAGTAAAATAATAGATTTAATAAGGGATAAAGGAATAAAAATTGAAGATTATAAAAATGTTTTGGATTTATTAAAAGCCATATATCGCCTAAAGGAGGGATCAAATGAGATATCTAATTAGTATTAAGTATGATGGATCTAAGTTTTATGGTTTTCAACGTTTAAATGAAGAAAACTCAGTTCAAAAAAAATTAGAAGATGCTCTTAGTATTATAAATAAAAAGCCCGTTGAAATAAAAGGGGCTGGAAGAACAGACAGGGGTGTTCATGCTTTAGATCAAAAAGCATCTTTTGATCTTGATTACGATATAGAAGAAAGTCATTTAAAATCCGCTATTAATAGTCTAGTAAAGCCTTATATTTATATTACAAATGTTGAAAAAGTGAGTGACGATTTCCATGCCAGATTTAATGTTAGTAAAAAAGAATATATTTATAAAATAAATATGGGTGAATATAATCCTTTAGAAGTAGATTATATTTTAGAATGGAATCATGAGTTAGATATAGAAAAAATGGAAGAGTGTTCCCATCTATTTGAAGGTGTCCATAATTTTAGGAATTTTGTGTCAGGCGAACGTGATTCTTATGATTGTATTATATATAAAATTGAATTTGAAAAAAAAGACAATATATTAGAAATAAAATTTACAGGTAAAAGTTTCTATCGTTATATGGTTAGAAACTTAGTAGGTGCTATGCTTGATTATGCTACTAATAAATGTCAATTAGAAGAAATTAAAAACGCCCTAGATAATCCCGATAAAAAAAGACAATTTACAACAGCCTTACCAAATGGACTATATCTAACAAGTGTCGAGTATAGTGATTAATACTTTATTAATGCATATAATATATGGTATAATTTAAAGTAGCGAGATGGCGCATTATTCTAGTCAATACATATTACGAAGACGAACGTAAAAAGTCGTTAAAAAGCACATCTATGAAGCTTCTGGTGCTTGCTTTATACGCCCAGTTTAGGGTGGGTGCTGGAAATGAAGATAACTTGGGCGACCGTAATGGCATACGACAATCGACCCAATTTGTCGTGGAGACCTTAATTTGTGGATTTCTTGAAAATCTACGAACTAGGATTAAACCTGCTTGTGGCGAAAGTTATGAGTAGTGTAGCTTGGCTTGAGTGAATAACGGGGATATCTGACAGCGAATCTTTGGCGTGTACATGTTTAAAAGTTCGTATTGCTTTTTGAAACGTTATTTGCAAAAAAGCATTAGTAATGGGGGTATTGTCGAGGAAAACTCCTAGAGTGTACATTAGAGTAAGATTGCAGTGTGAACTAAGTGGCAATCAGGTAATAAGAGAGGTAACTCCTTATTTATTTTCTTAAATGGTAACGGCTAAAATGGTAACGTTTTAGTGAGAATAAGGGAAATCCAACCTGACCTAAGTCGCAAAGTTTATTATTCTAGTTGCCATTTCTTTAATTTGTGTGATAATATGAAAGATAAAAAAAATAAAGAAAAATATAACAAAAAGGCTAGCAAGCAAAATAAAAATATTAATTTAAAACCAGATTACAAGTGGATTGTGACGATTTCATTAACAGCCTTTGCAATCACTTTTTTCATGTCTATTTTTTCTGAAACGGCCTTACGTGATATAAATCTTTTCTTAAGCATTTTAATAGTAGCTTTATTTATAATGATAGGAATTGTCTTTGATATGATAGGTATTGCAGTAACGGTAGCGGATAAAAAAGTATTTCATTCAATGGCCTCAAAAAAAGTCGCAGGTGCTAAGATTTCATTAAAGCTAATCGAAAATAATTCTAAAGTATCAAGTTTTTGTAATGATGTTATAGGTGATATATGTGGTATTTTATCAGGTACTGCAGCATCAACAATCGCTATTTTAATATCTAGTAAATTAAACCTTAATATATTTGTTGTAACTCTAGTAATTACAAGTCTTATCGCATCCTTTACTATTGGAGGTAAAGCTTTAGGAAAAAGTATTGCAATAAACCATTCAAATAGTATTCTTTATAAATTTGCTCGATTTTTAAATATTTTTATTGGCGAAAGATAAGTAAAATGTTTTAAAAAGTTTCATTCCATGATACAATGTATGCATAGGGAGGTTTAAATATGGATATAACATTTGAAGAGGGGAAACTTTTAGCCTT
>CAYMVR010000153.1:0-2128 GCA_964393945.1 uncultured Muribaculaceae bacterium
TTTAATTATTTAGAGAAAAAAATAGATAGTGCCACCACTTCGAGTGAATAGAAAACACAGAAACTAATAATCATATTTAAAAGAAAGGAAAAACTAAAAATGAGTAACTTAGTAATAGTAGAATCACCAGCCAAGAGTAAAACTATTGAAAAATACTTAGGAACTGGTTATAAAGTGGTATCATCAAAAGGTCATATTCGTGATTTAGCAACAACAGGTAAATATGGTTTAGGAATTGATATAGAAGACGATTTTAAACCAAACTATATTCCTATTACTGGTAAGAAAAAAGATATTGCAGCTCTAAAGAAAATGGCATCTTCAAGCGATAAAGTAATACTTGCAACCGATCCCGACCGCGAAGGAGAAGCGATATCTTGGCATTTATATGATGAACTTGGCTTAAAAGATGAAGACTATGAAAGGGTAGTTTTTAACGAAATCACCAAAGATGTTGTTATAGCTTCCATAAATAATCCTCGCAAAATAGATATGGATTTAGTCAAGAGCCAAGAAACAAGAAGAATGTTAGATCGTATTATTGGGTTTAGATTAAGTAAACTAATGCAAAGAAAAACAGGCGGTAAATCAGCAGGACGTGTTCAAAGTGTTGCCTTAAAATTAATAGTTGACCGTGAGCGAGAAATTCTAGCTTTTGTGCCTGAAGAATATTGGACTATTGAGGCAGACTTTGATGAATTTAAAGCCACATTAGAAAAGTATAAAAATAAAAAAGTTGAAATACATAATGAGACTGAAGCCGATGAAATATTAAGTAAGTTAGATAAAACTTTTAAAATCGATAGTATTGAAGAAAAGGATAAATTAAAGAAACCAAAAGATCCCTTTAGAACTTCAACTCTTCAACAAATGGCAGCCAACCGTCTTAACTTTTCATCAAGTAAAACCATGCAAATTGCCCAAAAATTATATGAAGGTATGAATATTGGAACAGAGACAGTAGGTTTAATTACCTATATGCGTACTGATTCCACAAGACTTAGTGATGTCTTTGTTACTGATACGAAAAACTATATTAAGAAAAACTATGGTGATGAATATGTTGGAAGCGTAAAAGCCTCAAAAGAACCAAAAGGAGCCCAAGATGCTCATGAGGCTATAAGGCCAACAAGTATTATGCGTACTCCTGAGTCTATTAAAGAGTATTTAAGTAATGATGAATATAAATTATATCGATTAATCTATATACGCTCTCTTGCTTATTTAATGAGTAGTGCCAAAACTTTAAGTACAACTGTAAATCTTGATAATAATGGCTATATGTTTAAAGCAACAGGTAGTGTTTTAAAATTTGATGGTTATTTAAAAGTTTATAAAGAATATGAAGATTCTGAAGATGCTATCTTACCAGATTTCAGTAAATATGCAAATGGTACAATTGATACTGATAAAATAGAAAAATTCCAACATTTCACTAAACCTGCCTCTAGATATACTGAAGCAAGTTTAATTAAAGAAATGGAAACTTTAGGAATAGGAAGACCAAGTACATACGCAACCATTATGAAGACGATTAAAGATCGTGGTTATGTTACAATCGAAGATAAAAAATTCTTTCCAACCGAAATCGGTTTTGAAACAACTGACAAATTACAAGAATTCTTTAGTGATATTGTAAACGTTGAATATACTGCAAGTATGGAAACTGAATTAGATGAAATCGCTGATGATAAGAAGAATAACATTGAAGTCTTAAGAAAGTTTTATGACGAATTTGCACCTCTAGTAGAAAAAGCTTTTAAAGAGATGGAGAAAAAGGCTCCTGAAAAAACAGGCGAAACCTGTCCTGAATGTGGAAGTGACTTAGTAGTAAGAAGTGGTAAATATGGAGAATTTATCGCATGTAGCAATTACCCAACATGTAAGTATGTAAAAAAAGAAGAAAAACCTGTTACGGCAGTAGCTAAATGTCCTAAATGTGAACATGATATCGTGCCACGTCGTACTAAAAAAGGTAAAATATTTTATGGATGTAGTAATTTTCCTAAATGTACATATGCCACATGGTATGAGCCAACTGGTGAAATATGTCCTCAATGTAAAAATATTTTAGTAAATAAAAATAAAACAATTCTTTGTGAAGAATGCGGCTATATTAAATAGTCGT
>CAYMVR010000154.1:0-2120 GCA_964393945.1 uncultured Muribaculaceae bacterium
CCACTTTCCTTAGTGGTTCGGGGAATATATGAATAGACTTTGCGATAATTAGATATACCTAAAATATCGTAATATCCAGTAGCAATAATATTTTTAGAAGTTACAACACCTAAAGCATCACTTACTATATTGCTGTTACCTAATCCTACAATTAAACATGAAGCTTTTTTATTTAGTTTATACTTTTTTAAAAATAATTTTATTTCTCTTTTTAAAGTGTTTTTTAAATTATTTTGGGCTTTTTTTGTTTCAATATTTTGAAAAATTACATCAGAAAAAGAAAAACTCTTATATGTGTATTGCTCAACTTTGATATCATTTAATCTATAACTATTAATTTTTTTATATTTCTTATTTTGAATTGCTAAATCATTTCTTAATATATAATCTTTCTTTTTCATATAAATCACTTACTTATAGTATAAACAAAAAAAGAGATTTTATTTTCTCTTTATAGACTCTAAAATGTAACCATATTTACCTATTAAGGTTTCACCTGGCATTAATAAAAAATCATCTTTTATAAATGTGTGAGCTTCTTTTTTATCTTCACTAAAATATGCGCCCTCTATTTGGGTTAATTCATCATTAAACAGTCTTAAAGTATCACTAGCATTTATTTTCGCTACACCAATAACTTCATGGTCGATAAAATTAAATTCTAATTTGCTATCAGAAATATTTAATAAATATACATTAGCAAAAGCTCTATCTTTAATAACTTTCCCATTCTTTTCTTTATCCATCTTCCAAGTTACAACATTTAATAGTTCGGATTTTTCATAATCAACATCTAAGCCAATTTCTTCTTTAATCTCACGACCAAAAGCTTCTTTTAATGTCTCTCCAGCTTGAACATGACCTGATGCAGTGGTATATAGCTTATCAGCATCACTTCTTACTTGAAAATAAACATTACCTTCATTATCATAAAGCCAGCAATGAATAGTGTTATGCCACATTCCCTTTTCATGGACTTCATCACGAGGATAAGTGCCAATCATTTCATGTTTTTCATTATATACATCTAATAATTCCATTTTGATTATAATCCTTTTATTATTTCTTCTATTTCATTTTTATTTCTAAAACCAACAACCTTGTTTTTTAATTCACCGTCTTTAAAGAAACAGATAGTCGGAATACTCATTACACCAAATTCAGTGGCAAGATTTTCATGATTATCAACATTGATTTTTAAAACATTATTATTTAGTTCTTCTAAAACTGGTCCTAACATTTTACATGGACCACACCAATCAGCATAAAAATCTACTATCCAAACTCCACCATTTATAACTTCTTTAAAATTTTCATTTTCTAAATATTTAACCATTTTCTAATCCTCCTTATAACTATTTAGAACACTCTCTGCACCAGCAAAAGTTAATTTTTTATCAGCGATTAATTTCTCTGTTACTTCAGGTGTTACTACTTTATATTTTAACATAATAGTTAATATTTCAGCATTATAAGCATCTTTATTACTATCATTTTTGTACTTATCTTGAAGCTTATTGATATCTTGGATTGCTTTATAAGTATCATTAACCATATGCCCTATTATAGGCGTTTTATCAATTATACTCATCGCCATAGAACTATCACTAACTATTTTATTAGTAGCATTAAATTGTAATAAAACAAATAAAACAATAAAACTAAATACTAATGCTTCTAAAAATCCTAATACAGCGCCAATTATTTTAGATGGTATACCTAGAATTATAGTCATTTTTAATACTGTTTCTAATATGCCTGATACTTTAATTAGCAGTGATAAAATACTAGATAATACAACAAACACTAATGCATAAGCAATCGCTTCATATAATAAGATATTTAATGTAACTAATCCAGCCCAAGATCCACCAAATTTAATGAATGGACAACAATCAAGTAAAAGCTCAGCAATAGGATTTTTTAAATAATAAGATATAACTACTAATAAAACTGTTCCTATTAAAGCAACTAAACTTTTTATTGCTCCTTTCTTAAAACCTAATACTGCTCCTAAAAGTAAAAATAGGATCAATATTGAATCAACTATTGTCAAATTAATCATCTCCTACTATTATTATATACTAAACTTTTTGAAAAATAAAGCAATATATGTTATT
>CAYMVR010000155.1:0-2118 GCA_964393945.1 uncultured Muribaculaceae bacterium
TTCATTCCTCCACCTAAATTAATAGGTTCTAAATGCTCTAATAATTCTTTTTTTCCATATAATACGCCAATGCCTGTTGGTCCACACATTTTATGACCTGAAAATCCTAAAAAGTCTATATCTAGATCCTGAACATCAACCTTCATATGAGGTACCATCTGTGCTCCATCAACAACCATAAAAATATTATGTTCATGAGCAAACTTACTAATTTCTTTAATAGGTCTTGCATCTCCAATAACATTTGTAACACCTGCTAAACTTATTACTTTCGTTTTATCCGTAACACTCTTCCGAACGTTATCCATTGTCACATAATAATTACTATCAAGAGGAATATAACGTACTACAATACCAATTTCTTTTACTAATCTAAACCAAGGAAGAACATTTGATGCATGTTCACTAGTTGTAATTAAAACCTCATCACCTTCTTCTAAATAATTTTTAAAGAAACCAGTTGCAATCATATTTAAACTTTCTGTTGCACCTGATGTAAAAACTATTTCTTCTAAACTTTGAGCATTAATAAAATTTCTAACTAATTCTCTAGTATTCTCATATGCTTGATCGACTTTAAAAGATAAATCATAATCTCCTCTATGAGCATTCGCAGAATAATTTGTATAATAATCATTTGTCGCATCAATCACACATTTTGGTTTTAAACTAGTAGCACTATTATCAAAATAGATTATATCCTGCTTAAGTAATGGAAAATCTTCTCTATTCATCTTCTTTCACCTCCATCTTTTTTACTAAATAATCACTTAAAATATTGGTAAGAAACGCATTTTTAAGGAGTGTTTTAGCACTTTCTTCACTAAGTCCTTTACTCATTAAATAAAACAATTCTTCTTTATTAAAAGTTCCAATTGTTACAAAATGATTTGCTAATACTTCATTGGTGTGAGCCATCATATTAGGACTAATTTTAATAGTTTCATTATCATCAATAATTAAGCCTTTTAAATCTTCAACAAGTTCATTATCTTTAGTATCACTTAATATTTTCCCATTTACCACAATATCTAAATTACTATTTTCTTTTGTATTTAAGGCTCTTACAATAATATTTGCTTTAGCCCCATCATTTGGCATTACAACATTTACAGTAATCTTATGTTTATTTTGATTTAAAACAAGTAAACGATACTCTAAATCACTATTTTCTCCAAGCGTAAAAGAAATATCACAATCATTTTCTAATTCTCTTACTTGATAAAATAGAAATTTGGCATTATCACTAATATTTACCTCTAAAACCTTAGGATTACTAATATCATGTATAATCACATCTTCATTTATTATTGTGTTTGAATTTAATGCAAAAACAGTTTCATATTCTCCTTTTTTTATGACATTTTGCGCTTCTTCCACTGATAGTTTATTCATAAGTTTTACCGCCACCAATTGCATTTGTCCCAAATCCATCATTTTCTATTAAATTTACTAGATCTTTTCCACCTGTTTTAACTATTTTTCCATCTTGTAAAACAGATACTTTATAATCATCAAAATATTTTAATATTGCGGCATGATGGGTAACAATTAAAATAGTTGGTTTATACATATCATAATATTTTCTTAGAGCTTCTCCAACTTTTTTTAAAGCATCAACATCAAGTCCTGAATCTATTTCATCTAAAATAACAAATTTAGGTTCTAACATAAATAAATGCAATAATTCATTTTTCTTTTTTTCACCACCGCTCATATTAAAATTAATATCGCGATGTACAAAAGATTTAGGGAGTCCAATAATCTCACAAACCTCTGTTAAACGTTTATTAAATTTAAATATATCTACTTTTTCCCCCGTTTTCTCATGAAGTATTGTTCGAATCATCTCTGCATTTGTAACACCTTCTACTTCTATCGGACTTTGTGATAACATAAAAAATCCCAAACGCGCAATACTTGTTGTATCCAAATTATCAATTTGAACCCCATTATAAGTTATTGATCCATTTACAATTTCATAATCAGGATGATGCATCAAAACTTTACATATTGTACTTTTACCAGTTCCATTAGGTCCCATAAGAACATGTATTTCCTCGTCTAAAATATCCAAAGAAAAATCTTTTAATATATCTTTATCTATTGCTTTTACAC
>CAYMVR010000156.1:0-2113 GCA_964393945.1 uncultured Muribaculaceae bacterium
ACGAAGTTGGTATATTTGATTTGTGGATAACTCTATATTTATCAACTTTTAATTGAGTTTGTGGTGTTTATATTATTTTTACTTATAAAATTGTAAAATTTAAGATTGTTTATACATTGTGGAGTGTAAAAATTATCCACATTATCCACAATTTGCTGTTGATAACTTGTTTTTGGCTTTACATTATGGCGCTTTTATTGACTTTGATTTAATAATGTGATAAATTTTGAATATAAAGGAGAATATTTATGAAATATGCATTTGTAACTATAAGTATCTTGGCAATTTGGGTTTCGATTATTAGTATAGTTGTTTTATTAGATTATCAGAATATTCTCCTTCCTTGTGTTGGTCTTTTAATGACTTTAGTTCTTTTTGAAATTGGTTTTGGTGGTAAGAAATGAAAAGGAGTTATTCTCATTTAGTTTTTAGACTTAGTAAGATATATTTTAGTAAAGATTGTGATAAAGACTCTTTATATAAAAAAGAAATATTTTATACTTTAAAAGATATGGGTGGAGTTTATAATAAATTTTTACAAATTCTTTGTATTACTAAAAATTTTATGGCTGGTTGGGGTACTCCCAAGGAATTTCAAGTATATAATGATGTTACTCAGGAAGATATTGAATTATTAAGTTGGATTCCAAATAGAGATATGTATGATTATATTGAGAATACTCCTATTGCTACGGGTTCATTTGCTCAAGTTTATAAGGGAATACTTAAGACTGGTGAAGTTGTTGCTCTTAAAGTACTTAGGCCAAGCGTTTATCGTAATTTAAAAAGTGATTTAAAAAAATTAAAAAGAATTGTTAAATTATTTAGTTATTTTATTTCTGTTGATATCCTTGATATTAATGCAGCTTATAAAAAATTTAGTGATATGTGTTTAGTTGAAACTGATTATAAACAAGAAATTGATAATATGAAATATTTTGGAAAGTTATATGCATGTAATGAATTTATTAAAATTCCAAAAGTATATGAAGATTTATGCAATGAGTATTTAATTGTTCAAGAATATATTTCAGGTGTTACTTTGGCTGATGTTATAACTAGTTTGAAAAAAGATGAGAGTATTTATGATAAATGTTTTCAGTTAACGGGTTCTAATATTTGGAAACAATTAATAGTTATTGGTGGAGAACTCATTAGATGCGCGATTGAAGAAGATTTTTTGTATGGTGATCCCCATGCTGGAAATATAATATTGTTACCCGATAACAAAATAGCTTTTGTGGATTTTGGAATCATATCTAATGCCCCTATTTCCCATTATTCTTTTTATAAGTGGGTGAAATCATATTATAATATTTTAAATGGTAATTTAGATATCAAGGATTTTATTCAATCTACTTTAAATTGTTTTTGTCCTGATTATATTAATGCTTTAGAGAAATGTACTAATGAAGCATTTATTAGCGCTTTATCTTCATCAATGGAGTCTAGACTTACTAATTTAAAAAATAGCGATATTATAATTAATGATTTAATTAGCAATGGTCATATTTTTATTCTTTTTACAGAGTTTATGGATAAAAATAATGCTTTAGGTATTAATCTTGATATGCGTAACTTTTCTCTTTTAAAGGCTATTCAAGCATTTATATGTACTATTTATACGATTGATAGTAGATTCTCATCTAATAATTTTACTTTTTTAATGCTTGGGGCTATGGAGTATGCATTAAATCTTGTCGGAAAAGTCCCTTATGATTTTATTGAAAAGTCTAAATATAGTTTTCCTGAGGCATGTGAGTTATTAGATTCTGTTCTTTCTAAATTGGCGGATAATGATGAATTCTTATTTAAAAATATTTTTGAGGAGATGTTTTAATGAAAAAAGATATAACTAAAAATTTTTTATTATATATTAGGTATCCTTATACAGCAGTAATTATTGCAATAGTGTGGATTAGTGTGGCTATTATTTTGATTAAACAGAAAGGAAATAACTTAGAATTATTTGTATTTCTTACTTCTTTGAGTACAATTTATATTGCTTATAAGGGATTCAAAACTCTTAAATAGTTTACTTTATACAGGTTATTATAAGGCTTTTTTTCTTGACTTACGCATGTAAAAATATTATAATGAAAGCAATTGGATT
>CAYMVR010000157.1:0-2100 GCA_964393945.1 uncultured Muribaculaceae bacterium
AAAAGGCATCAACGACTATTGTTATTCAAGTGAATAAAATAGAAGTTAATGTCACTTCAACGAAGTAGGCATTATGTCCTAACGCTCTACTAAATTTAGTTTAGCATAATTTTTATATAAATTCAATTATTTTTCTATATTATCTAAAGCATACTTACAAGCCTCTACAACAAATTTTGTAAAACTAATATCGTTTTTCTTAGTTTCTTTTTCGATTCTTTTAACTAAGCTTTTAGGAAATCTAATATTCTTTAATATTTTTTCATTATCTTTAACTATCACAAATTTCATACCAAAACCTTTTATACTTTATCGAACTATATATGGGTCAGATTGATTTCCATTTCCCGAAGAAAAAGTTATACTCGAGTTTAAATTAATTACAGGTCGAATACTAGCAACATAGTCAGTCACTCGGCTGCTAATAACGTCACCATCGTTAGACACGTTGAACATCCAAGCGCTGGATCCACTCCAATAAGATGGAGACATAGTCCAATAATTTCTTCCGTTATACAAATAGTATGCACTATTAGAAACAAACGCATTTCCTGCATACATTACTTCATCTGTCGTTATTGCTCCTGCTTTTAATGTGTATACATCTCCAGAAGGGCAACCTGTAGAAGGAACTTTTCCTTCCATCCGCGATCTAGCTGCATAGTTAAACTTTGAACTTGGATTTACCGCCCATGAATATCCACTTGCTACATTTCTGTCATTACAGAATTTACCATTTGCTATCTTGCTATCATAACTTAATAAATTGGTATTATACCACTCATCAGTCTTTTCTTTTGCAGTACTATCTGCTCCACTTAATGTTCTTTGACTTGTTCCACTGGATGTCCAGCCTACATAATTTGATTGATTATAATTTCCATCATATTTAGAGTTATTTGTTGAAATAATGCTGCCCTCATACGATCCATTTCCAGTGCAGGTATTTCCTGCTAGTACTGCCCCATTATATATTAATCTTATTGTGTTATCTCCATTTATTCTTATTATCCTCCAACAAAAATTTCCAAATATTACATGATTGGTTGTGGCTGCTCCTCTCCAATAGTAGGTTTTGCCTCCATACATACTGTCACTTGTCACGTAAACTCCTTCATCTGTAGTTGCACTAATTGCAAAATTTGGAGCAGTGGTTTTTGCATTTAAACTTGTTATAAACTTATCTACAGTTTTTGGCTCTTTATCAAAATATAAATTACATTTTGCTCCTTTTTTTAAATTATCAAATATCATGTGCCCTTGTTCATAACTTATTCCTATAGAGCTATCAACTGTACCATTTACAGTGCAACTTGATTTACTAGTATTTAATTCATATCCACTTGTTGGTATAGTGGTTACATCTGTATAGTTTGTTCCATCTTCACTCACCTTTATAGCCACTATATACAGATCTGATGCACTATATTTCACAGTTCCATTTGCAAGTTTTACACTCTGTGTTGTTCTATATTTTGCTCTAGTCATTGTTAGTGTTACTGCTGCTACTAAAACTAAAGTTATCATGCCTCCTACTATAATCATTTTCTTATTGTTTTTCTTTAAAATTTCAAATTTCATTATTTATCCCTTCCTATAGTTCTAAATAATGGGGCCTCAATTATATTAGAAATTTATCATTTATACTAAAATTATAATATCTCCTATACTAATTGTCAATAAAAAGTTGATTATTTCCGATGTTAAGAAAATTACAACTTTGTTTATGAGAAAATACTTTTGGTGATTAACTATGTATAAAGATAGACTTAAGGAAGTTAGAGATATTCGTGGAATAAAGCAAAAAGAAATAGCTTTATATCTGGGTTTAAGTATTAGTAGCTACGCTACTTATGAGAATGAAATAGATATTTTACCAATTAAACATTTGATTAAAATTGCTGATTATTTTAATGTTTCTTTGGATTATTTATTCAACCTTAATACAAATCAAAACTATGTAGATTTTCAAAATAAAAGTTGTTTGCAAGAAAATACTAATCGCCTTAAAGATTTACGAAAGGAACTTGGGTTAACACAAAAAGATTTGGCCGAAGTTTTACAATGTGATAAATCTACTATTGCTAAGTATGAAAAAGG
>CAYMVR010000158.1:0-2092 GCA_964393945.1 uncultured Muribaculaceae bacterium
CTGGGTTAATACCTTAATATAAAAATATTAAAATGTCCAGAAAAAGCGTTCGACACTTTTCGACATTAAAAAAGCAAGGACTAACCCTGCTAATTTGTTTTCTTTTTAAATACAAAGAATTTACTAATAATATAATTACCGATTGTAACGACTACTTGAACAATTAATTTAGCAATCTTATCATTACCATGTAAGACTGTAACAAGTAGAAACATAATTACCATATCCATAAGTAAAGTAACGACTCTTGAAGCATAGAAATTAATACCTTCTTTTAAGACATTTACATTTTTAGTTTTAAAAACAAATATTTTATTAGTTATATAAGCAAATGTAACAGCACAAATCCAACTTATAATATTGGCGATTTGTAACTCTAATGGAGAACTAGGATCTAAAAATGTATAAACACAAGCATAGTAAGTTGCTAAACTAACTACAGTAGTTAAAACTCCAACAATTAAATAATTAATGATTTCTTCATATTTATGATAACAATTAAGCAAACTTTTCATATATAATACCTCGCTTATAATTATAACTGATTATGGATAAAAATGGAACTAAAAGGAGTGAATTTAATACAATATAATGTATACCAAATTGGTAAAAAGAGGTTTAATATTAGAATAAAAACCTAGACAAACTAATATTATGTGCTACAGGTATTACTTAAGCACATGAATATTCTTGATATCAATCTAATATTATAAGTATTAACGATATTAAGGAGTAATATCTAAAAACTATTTTGTGAGTTATCAAAATAGTTTTTGTTTTGAAAATTATTTTATGTTTATTTATATGCGTTTTTTTAGTATAATAAATAGGGAAAGAGGAATATCTATGAGCCCTAATATGTTTACTTTATTTGGTTTTGATATTAAATGGTATTCATTTTTAATATTAATAGGAATGATTATAGGCATTATTTTGATTGAAAAAGAAGCCAAGAAATTTAATATACCTAAAAATGATATTTTTGATATGTGTTTTTATGCCATTATCTTTGGAGTTATAGGAGCGAGACTTTACTATGTATTATTTAATATATCTTACTATCGCTATAATTTAATGGAAATATTTGCCATATGGAATGGTGGTTTAGCCATTCATGGTGGTTTAATTGCAGGATTCATTACTATTTATTTATATGCTAAAAAAAAGAAGTTAAATTTGTTACGATTATTAGATATTGCAGTACCTTCAGTTATTCTGGCGCAAGGGTTAGGCAGATGGGGCAATTTCTTTAATAGTGAAGCTCATGGATTTGCTACAACTTATAGTTTTTTAAAAAGAATTTGTGTTCCCGAGTTTATTATTAAAGGAATGAATATTGGAGGATCTTATTATTTGCCAACGTTTTATTTTGAATCTTTATGGTGTATCCTAGGATTTATAGTCCTAATAATAGTAAGAAAGTTTAAATATATAAAAGTAGGAACTCTAACTTGTATTTATTTAATGTGGTATAGTTTCGGTAGATTCTTTATTGAGGCATGGCGAACTGATTCTTTGATGTTTGGAGGATTTAAAGTAGCCCAAATAGTATCTATAACTCTATTTATAGTTGCTTTAGGATATTTGATTTATCTCCATAAAAAAGGCAAATATGAAAATTTATATAATGATATAAACAAAGGACGAACAAATTAATTTAAAATAATATTATTAAATTGACAATTTACAATAATAGATATATAATACACATACCTTAAAGGGGGAGCGATTATGCAATTATATGAACAAGATAAAGCCATAGAATTTAAAGCTTTATATAATGATGTTAGAAGAATAATTACAAATTATCAAAACATAGGATTAGATGTTAGTGAGGAAGTTCCTACATTAGCAAGAATCTACCAACAATATAACAATTCACTACCTACTGGAGCCACCCAGGTTCAAGCTGAAGTTCAATATAATGAGGGAATAAACGAATTAACAACATTAAAAGCCAAGGTTGAAGAAAAATATCAAATGTACTATGCCGCATACCAAAGTGCCAGTAACATTGAAATTGAAATGGGTAAAAAAGACTATTCTAAAGAACGAGTTAGAGTTTTTGCTGTAGCAACTACTGCATTATTAA
>CAYMVR010000159.1:0-2071 GCA_964393945.1 uncultured Muribaculaceae bacterium
ATCCAAATGTATTTCAACACGTAAATTGGTGTCAGATAATGATGAATCAATTATTATTGCTCCTATAAAACGCTCTCTTTCAAATATCATATAACTTTGAATATTACTTTCTTCATCATAAATCTCTGGGCTTTTTTGTACTAATAAAGCAAGTATTGGATTCAGTTTCCTTAATCTATGTAAGTAGTTCTTATATTTTTTACTATATTTTACGAGTGCAAGTTTTTCATTTAAACCAGTAGTTCTATATTTCATGTGGTATCTCCTTTTTGAGTACTATTTTATCACATGTATTTAAAATATGCATTAAATTTATTGAAAAAATAGTAACGCACAATATAAAACAAGAGAAATTTGACAATATTTATTTTTATGCTATAATATTTAACCGTATTTTGCATTTATGTAAAATAATTTATCAAAAGGCAAAAAGATCATTGAATTCGAGGAAAATCTTTGGTATAGTAAGTATACAAAAAAGATTTCGTTCATAATTTTCAAGTTCTTTTTTGTATAATATTATGAAACAAAATCATAATATTTAATGAATAGGTTAGGGTGTAAATTTCTTCTTGCACTAACGCCTTGAAAAAGGTTAGAGTAGGATTTATCCGAAAGAATACATGTAGGACTGGGAGACTACACCTATTCTAAAGCCCACACTTTGCTGTGGGCTGTTTTTTGATAATGGGTGGTAAATATGGTGAAGAAAAGGATTAACAAAATAGTTGGAAGAATATCTGATGAAGTTGTAGAACGATATAAATTATATGATTATAGAGAACAGGAAATTGTTCAATCATTAGATTTATTTCTTCATATAGCCAAGCATATACCGGAATTTGAAAGTGTTGATAGTTACAATAATACCATTACTAATATTCCAAATATAATTGAAAATCCTGATTTTGTATATTATGATCCCCATAGAAATTCTTTAATGTATTTTAAAGAAATAGATGAAAATGTATGCATTGTAGTTAAATTAAATTTAAGAAAAAATAAAGATACCTATATATCTACAATATATCCAATAAGCAAAAATAAAATTGAAAAATATAAAGAAGCCAGTTATATATTAAATAGATAGTTTAATAGAATATTGTGGAACACTTTTGTCAAATTCTGTTAATTATATACTTATTAAGTTATTAATTGATTTTGACATACTACTATTTTAATAAATATAAGTGTTTCAATATGCTTGATAATTTTGGCTTTTATTATTTTTATAAAGGTCTTAAAAGATATTCTTCTAGTAATCTTATCAGTGCTAGAATTTAAAAAATATTCATTATAAGCAACATATTACTATGTGATATAGTTGCTTTTTTAATAAACAAAAAACCCACATAAAGTGAGTAATTTTAATTATTAATTTAATATATAAATTCCTATTGTTAAATATGTAGCAAATAATACCCAAAGAAAGTACGGAATATTTAAGTAGGCACTTAATTTGTTTTTCCTAAAAAATAATATAATCATATATAATACTATAATATCTAATAATAAAATCCAAAGACATGCTATGAAACGTAGTTTAAAATAAAAGAATATTATAGACCATAAGGCATTAATGAAAATTTGAATATAATAAATATTTTTTTCTTTACTAGTTACTTTTGTTTTTTTATTTAAAATATAATATGATAATCCCATTAAAAAATAAATAATTGTCCACGCGATAGGAAATAGTATTTTGGGTGGTGCCAGTGATGGTTTAATTAACGCAACGTAATCAATTTTATTTTTAATAATTAAACTTACAATGCCTCCTATTATTAATGGAAAAAATATGTAAAAAAAGTTTTTTAGTTTATTATTCATCTTTATCATCTCATTTTTATTCTATGTATGTATATTTTATTTATACTAAAATGAGTTTATTATTTAATCTTATTAAATGTTATAGTTTTTTCTTTAATAGATATTTTACTAACTTCATAGCCATAACCCTTTGCTTCCTTTTTATAATTTAAAAAAGAATGGTCTATATCAAAGCCTAGAATACTTTTTATTTCTTCATAAGAAAGTTTATAATTATCTTTTTTATTTTCTTTTAGATATT
>CAYMVR010000160.1:0-2069 GCA_964393945.1 uncultured Muribaculaceae bacterium
TAAATTTACTTAAAAGAAAAGAAGATGTAATTCGCTTAGTTCAAGAAAAGGGACTTCTTACACCAGAACTCAAGGAAGAAATATTGAATGCATCTAAGTTGGTTGACGTTGAAGATTTATATCGACCATATAAAGAAAAAAAGAAAACAAAAGCAACAGAAGCAATTAAACTAGGATTGGAAGGACTTGCTAAAGAAATATTAAAAGAAAATAAAAATATTATGGATGTTGCTAAAACCTATTTAAATGATAAAGTTAAAAGTGTAGATTTTGCTTTAGAACAAGTATGTTTTATTGTGGCTGAAGATATTAGTGATAATGCGAGTTTCAGAAAATATATTAGAGAAAATACCATGAAGTTTGGTATTTTAAAATCTAGTAAAAAGAAGAATGCAATAGACGATGGTAATGTATATGAAATGTACTATGATTATAGTGAAGCTGTAAAGTATGTAAAACCTCATAGAGTTTTAGCAATTAATAGAGGAGAAAAAGATGGCGTATTAAATGTTTCTATTGAATATAATTTGGAATACTTACAAACCTATTTACAGAATAAACTAATTCATAAAAAAGGACAAAAGACAGAAGAATTAATAAATACTTGTATACTTGATGCTTTAAAAAGACTTATTATGCCTAGTATTGAAAGAGAAGTTAGAGCATCTTTATTTCTTGTTGCAGAAGACGTGGCAGTAGAGAATTTTAGCAGTAACTTAAGAAATTTATTAATGCAGCCACCTATTAAAAGCAAAACCGTTTTAGGTTTTGATCCGGCTTTTCGTACAGGTTGTAAGTTAGCAGTTATTAGCAAAACTGGCGAGGTTCTTCATATAGATGTTATATATCCTCATGAGCCTAAAAATGAATTTCTAAAATCTAAAGAAAAAGTTCTTGATTTAATTCAAAAATATCAAATAGATATAATTGCTATTGGTAATGGCACGGCTTCTAGAGAAAGTGAGGCTTTTATTGCTAAAGTAATAAAAGAAGCAAAAAGAGATGTTCATTATATTATAGTAAATGAAGCTGGTGCTAGTGTTTATTCTGCTAGTAAACTTGCACAAGAAGAGTTTCCTACTTTACATGTTGAAGAGCGTAGTGCAGTGTCAATTGCTAGACGTTTAATTGACCCGTTAAGTGAACTTGTTAAAATTGAACCTAAAAGTATCGGTGTTGGAATGTATCAGCATGATGTTACTCCTAAAAAGTTAGATTCTTCTTTAGAATTTGTTGTATCGACGGCGGTTAATAGTGTGGGAGTAAATGTTAATACAGCATCAAGAGAACTGCTTAGTTATATTTCTGGTCTTAACAAAAGAGTTATTGATAAGTTAATGGAATATAAAAATAAGGTAGGTTCTATTTTAACTAGAACTGAACTGTCAAAAGTATTTAGTGATAAAACTTATGAACAAGCTATAGGATTTTTAAGAATACCTGATGGTAAAAATATTTTAGATAAAACTTCTATCCATCCAGAAAGTTATATGGTAGCAGAGGCTATCTTACAGAAGTACTCTTTGTCAATAGATGATATAGGTAAAGATATTATGAGCACAACTTTTAAAGATGTTGATATAGAAACTCTTGCAAGTGAAGTAAATAGTGATGTATATACGGTTGAAGATATTATTAAATCATTTATTTCACCACTTAGAGATCCAAGAGATAATATAGCAGCACCTGCTTTAAAAAGTGATATCTTAACTATTGAAGACTTAAGTGTTGGTATGGAACTAGAAGGTGTCGTTCGCAATGTAATTGACTTTGGTGCTTTTGTGGATATTGGTCTTAAAAATGATGGGTTAATTCATATTTCGGAAATGAGTGATGATTTTATTAAACATCCAAGTGAAGTATTAAATGTTGGAGATATCATTAAATGTTATGTTCTAGATATTAATAAAGAAAAAAAGAAAGTTTCTTTAACTTTAAAAAATAAGAATATTGTCGAGAAATGACGCTAAGCGGTAAAATCTTGGCTGAAATAAACTCTATCTATTGACATGTATTTTGTCTTATATATATAATGACCTTGAAATCACTGAATTAAGTGATTTTTTTGT
>CAYMVR010000161.1:0-2040 GCA_964393945.1 uncultured Muribaculaceae bacterium
GTATTACGAACAATATACCATGCTTCATCACTCATAACCATTTCTACTAAAACGTAACCAGGAAACATTTTTTTGGTTTTTTCTTTTTTAACGCCATCTTTAATTTCTACTTCAGTAGTTTCTGGGATAATAATACGATAAATGTAATCTTCAAGTCCCATTGATTCAACTTTAGCTTCTAACTTTTCTTTTACCTTAGCTTCATGACCAGAATATGTATTTACAACATACCACTCTTTTTCCATTAATTAAATGCCCCCTTAATACCTGACATAACTAAACTCATTAAAACGAAGAATCCAACTAGTATTAAAATAAACACAATTGTTGATATAGTATACTTTAATACCTCTTGCTTTGTTGGCCATTTTACTTTTGACATTTCACTTTTAACACCAACAAAATAATTTTCTTTTGGTACCTTTTTAGTTTCCTTCTTTTTAGCCTTTTTTGTTTTGCTAGGAGTTGTTTTCTTTACCTTTTTTGTCTCATCTACAACTTCTTTTTTCTTTGTTTCTTTTGCTTTTTTTGCCATATTTTTCACCTCATATTTTTTTGTAAATTAAAAAACACTTTCGTGTTCATTTATAATTTACCATAAAAGTTGTTAAAATGCAAGTGTTTATGTTCAGATTAAGCAAAAGTAATCGTATTAAGCCAATCGATGAATGTTGATTCATAGATGTCCTTTTCTTTAGAAAAACAGGCAAAAGTAACTAACCAAAATGCATCATCTGTTTTAAAAAAACTTGATAGATAAAAGAAGTCTTTACTATTAATCTCTCTTTCATAAGTAAAATAAGATATTCCGTCTTTTGTTTGCAATTCGAGAGCAGTCATATTATTTTCCATAACTGCCTGAGCATATTCTTCAATAGTGCTATTCTCTCCTATATTAATTTCTTTTAAATCTTCAAAACTCTCTTTAAGAGTCGTAAGTATAACTTGAGGGCTCTCATAGTATACTGTTGCAGCAGCTAAATCTTTTTCATAAAATCCATCTTGCATAGTTATTGAAAAATATTCATTTTCATATTTCTTTTCTGTTATTTTTTCAGTACAACCACATAATAATAGCGTAACTATTCCGACTAGTAATAATATTTTCTTTTTCATTTCTCAAACCTCACACTTTGATTATACTATATTCTTATTTTATTTATCAAGTAGATATCCTAATATAATTCCCAATATTAACATCAAAAACATAAAGGGATTTAAAAAATTTTTTATACCTAAAAACAAAAGAATAATGGAACTAATCATAAAGGAAAAAATAACTATATGAGTTTCATCCTTTTTATTTTTTAATAAATATGCCATAAGATAACAGGTTAAGACAATACCTATAATTAAGCCTATTCCATATATAATAAAGGGTATACTAAAAGGCTGGGATAATGTATTTAAAACAAACTCATAAGAACCTAAAAGCATGAATATTGCAGTTCCACTAATACCAGGTACTATCGAGGTAAAGGCATCAATTAACCCTAAAATGGAAACATATAAATATTCTAAAATATTACCTGTAAAAACAAAATTAATATTTGAAGACTTAAATGTTAAAAACAAGGATAAAATTAAAAATATTAAAAAGAGAATGATATTCTTCTTATTCCATTTTAAACATTCCATAAATGGCAAGAGTGTTCCGATAATTAGACCTAGAAATAAATATATTGTTGGCTCATAATAGTTATTTAATAAAAATAAAATCAATTTACTAAAAATTATAATAGCAATAAAAAGACCTACTCCAAAATTTAATAATAATTTAATATGATGTTTCGGGTTAGAAAAAAAGTTAGTAACTGCCTCAATTATTTTATCATATACTCCTAAAGTCATAGCAAGCATAGAACCACTTACACCAGGCATAATTTTACCTAGGCCTACAATAAAGCCACTTAAAATAAGTTTTATATTCAATTGTACCACCTATCAAACTATATGAGATTGTGAATAATTTTTTTCTTTACTTTTATGTAAATTTAGTTTATTATTAAATTAAGCGAGACACTAAATAGTGCTTGCCTT
>CAYMVR010000162.1:0-2025 GCA_964393945.1 uncultured Muribaculaceae bacterium
AACTCAAATCTAATTTAAAGTAACATTATTCTTTTTAACATTATTACTAATAAACTGTCTTGAACCATCAGGCTTAATAATGTATTCACTAGTCATATGAATATAAGGGTTATCTGGATCAATTACTGTTATAGAAACAGTTATTTGAACTCCAACTAAACCAGTACCACTAGTATTTTTAACATTTGTATAAGTTTCTTTATGTTTAAAATAATTTTCTTGTGTTGAAAGCCCCATATTAGATAAATCACTATTTAACTTTTGAAGTTCACGCGCTGCAACTGCAGAAACCTGATTATAACTTCCATTAGGATTAACAGCACAATTATTACTTATCAAGTTAACTGATAAAACATATTGGTTATTATAATTACTATCACCATATGAGCATCCTACTGCTCCAGAACCATCTTTTACAGTAACACTAACACTAGCACTCTTACCATCAGCAGTCGCTGTAATGGTAACAGACCCTGCTTTTACACCAGTTATTTTTCCATTGGATACAGTTGCTATACTGTTATCAGAACTTGTCCAAGAAACAGCTTTATTTGTTGCATTATTTGGATAAACATAAGCTGTAACATTTTTAGATTCTCCAACACCTAAACTAATCTTTTTAAAGTTAAGTTGAATACTAGATACCTTTATAACTCCAGGTATTTCCTGGCCGCCAGAACCAATCTTTTGCCACCTAGCAGTTAAAGTAATATCTTTAGTAACAGCAGTATCAAAATTATATTTGGCATTACCATTATACCAACCAACAAAATTATATCCTTCTCTTGTTGGGGCTTCTGGTTCCGTAATCTTTCCGTTTTCTGGCACAGTTACACTAGATACTTCGCTACCACCATTAGAATTAAATGTTACATTATAAAGCGTAACTAATGATTCTAAAACTTTTAACTCAGTATCTATGGGTTCACTCTTATTATCATAAGCATCAGTAGCAAATAAACGAATTCGGTATGTTCCAGGAGTAGTATAACTTGTATAATCAATAACATTACCTTCATCATCTATATCATCTAAAACAAAAGATAAATTACATTCTCCAGATACATCTGAACAAACTTCAACGAAATCTTCAACAGCATATTTAGATCCAGCATATATTTCTAAAGACTTAGTTACAATGTTAGGACCTTTAGTATCTCTAATAACTAAATTTATTGTAAATTCTTTGTCCATTACTTTTATAGTAACACCATAAGTAGCTAGAGTTTTAATAGTTTTAGAAACACAAGCAAAGTTGTTTAATTCTTCTTGAGTAGCATTACTAATTTGTTCATTTTCTTCATCAGTACAAAAAGTAGTATCATAACTTATTTCAAAATCCTCAGGATAAACTACACTTATGTCATTAACATCAATATTTTCTAACTTTTTAAAATAATCAACCGCCTCTGGAATACTACTACCAGCTTCAATTACAAGTTCATCTTTTAACTCATAACTAGGTTCTGCAGGTTTTGGTTTATCAGGAGTCTTATGATTTGCCAAAATAACAATTATTACAATAAGAATTAAAACTAAAGCTGAAACTCCAATAACAAGCCATTTAACTTTATCTTTTTTAGCATAACGCTTAATATATGTTTCATCAAAAATAAATTTTCTCTTTGCCATATCCTTCACCTATTTTAACCATAACATAATTTTAACATTTTTTTTCTAATATTACTAGTACTAAAGAAAAAAAACTAAGCAATGCTAGTAATTATAAAAATAATATAACTTTTTCTAATATAGAATCTATAAGCATTTTCATATACAATAAATATAAAGAGAGGAAAAAAGAAAATGGCATTTAATTTAGTTATTGCAAAGAAAGAATCTATCAACAAATGTATTCGTTTTCCAGTTGAAATAATTAATAAAATTGAAACAATAACGGATAAGAATAACGTATCTTTCTCAAAATTTGTTATCCAAGCATGTGAATATGCGTTAGATGATTTAGAATCACAAAAAGCAAAAAAGAAAACAAAAAATTAAAAAATCCAGAAATCTGGATTTTTT
>CAYMVR010000163.1:0-2011 GCA_964393945.1 uncultured Muribaculaceae bacterium
ATCATATTTTAAGTGACGTAGAAATTGAAAAAGTTATCTTAAATAAAAAAGATGAAAGATTTACTGTTTACTTATATTCTAAGAATGTTTTACCATATCATATTATGAATGAATTACTAAAAAAAGAATATAAAATAAATAATTTATATAAATGTAAAATATGTATTCGTTATGAAAGTATTACAAGTGAAGATGTTTTAAACTATGTAAGTGAGATTGTTAGTGAATTAGTGAATGAAAAGCCATCATTAATTAGTTTATCAGAAACAACGCCCATATTAGATGATGATATCATAATTTTTGAAGTAATAAGTAGTACTGAAGAAGAAATAATTAAGAAAGAAAGTAATAGTATTATATCTTTATTATCTTTATTTGGTTTTAATGATTATTTTATCACAACTAAACTTAATGAAGAAAAAAGAGAAGAAGTTATAACAGAATTAGAAAGTGTTCAAGCACCTTTAAAATATACGGAAACTCCTCATGAATATACTCCTGGGGAAGTAATCCTTGGTAAATCCATCACGAAAGAACCTCAAGCGATTAATACTATTGAGTCAATTGGTAAGAATATAACTATTGAAGGTTATGTAGAGTCTATATCTTATTTAGAAAGAGATAACATCAATATAATTACTTTATCTATCAATGATAATAATAAAAGTATTATGGCTAAAATATTTAAAAAAGAAAAAGAAGAATATATGCCTATAAAAAATGCTTTAAAAGAAGAAGCATGGTACCGCTTAAATGGTAATGTTGATTTTGACTCCTATTCTAAATGCTTAGCACTAAGTGTAAGAAACTTGGAGGCCATTGAGTCCCGCGAAATAAAAATAGAAACTAATGAAGACCCAAATATCATTATGGGTAGTCATATTGATGGAGAGATTACAAAGATTGAAAACATTTTAGGCGCCAAAGAAAATGTAATTGTCGAGGCCTATATTTTTGGTTCTGAATTATTAGAAAAAGATACGATTAACATTATGACTTTAAAAATAAGTGACAATACAAATAGTATGCTTGCTAAGATTTTTAAGAAAAATAAACGAGAATTTGGTCTAATCAAAAGTGGTTTAAAAGATGCTACTAAAAAGAAAAAGTGGTATCGTTTCCATGGCAATGTTGAATTTGATAATTATTCTCATGAGATGGTTTTTCAAGTATGGAATTTAGAAAATATCGATAGTAAAGATGTAAAAATAAAAGATGATGCTGAAGTGAAAAGAGTTGAACTTCACACTCATACCATGATGAGTACCATGGATGGCGTAATTGAGCCTAAATCTCTTGTAAATTATGCTATATCTCTTGGACATTCTAGTATTGCTGTTACGGACCATAATGCTCTTCAATCATATCCTGACCTTTTTCATGCTGTATGTGATTATAATAGTGGTAAAGAGGGTAGTGAAAGATTTAAAGTCATTTATGGTACTGAGTTAAATGTTGTTAAAGATGATATTGATTTTATTTTTAATTTAAAAGATTATGAATTATTAAATCAAGAATATGTAGTATTTGATACTGAGACAACTGGTTTTTATTTTGGTAGTGATCAAATGATTGAAATAGGAGCCGTTAAAATAAAGGGTGGCGAAATAACTGATCACTTTGATGAATTTATTGATCCTCATCGACCTTTACCTAAAAGAATTACGGAACTTACAAATATTACTGATGAAATGCTTGCGGGAGCTGATGATGAAGAAACGGTAACCAAAAGATTTTTGGAATGGACAGGCAATCTTCCAATGGTTGCGCATAATGCCAAATTTGATATTGGATTTATGAGCGCAGCATGCAATAAATATCAACTTGGAGAATTTAACAATACGGTTTTGGATACTATGAGTATGGCTCGTATGCTTCACCCTGAATGGCCTAATCATAAACTTACCACTTTAGTTCGAAGATATAAAGTTGAGTGGGATGAAGATGCTCACCATAGAGCGGATTATGATGCTGAAGGAACAGCCCATGCTTTTCATAAAATGTGTGAAGA
>CAYMVR010000164.1:0-1991 GCA_964393945.1 uncultured Muribaculaceae bacterium
GCAAGGCCAATATCTTCATAGGCAATAACACTCATACGACGATAAATACTATCTAAATCACCAGCGACTATAAGTCTTGCTAAATAATGGAGAGCAGCATTTACGTCGCTACCACGAATAGATTTTTGAAAAGCACTTAAAACATCATAATGTCCATCTTCATCTTTATCCATGAAGAATACTGGTTTATTATTTACTTTTTTAACATCTTCAATATCAATCTTATGGTTATCTTTGGAATAAAATACTACTTCTAGAGTATTAATAGCACTTCTAAAATCACCAGCACTAAGAGTAGCAATATACTCTAAAGTATTATCATCTATATCAATGTTTTCTAAATAAGTACAGGCTCTTTTTAAACCAATTATAATATCACTTATTGCTAATTCTTTTAGTTCATATATATTACATCTACTTCTAATGGCAGGATTGATTTTATGATATGGATTAGATGTAGTAAGACCTATTAAAATAATTAATCCAGACTCAATATGAGGAAGTAAAATATCTTGTTTATCTTTATTCATGCGATGAATTTCGTCTATAACTAGAATCATTTCGCCATACATTTTGGCTTCTTCAATGGCAATATCAAAATCAGATTTATTATTGGTTGTGGCATTTAAAAATTTAGAACGGATATTTAATTCATTAATAATAGCATTTGCAATACTAGTTTTGCCAATACCAGGTTTGCCATAGAGAATCATGGAAAATATTTTGCCATTTTTAGTTAAATTAGTAAGGACTTTGTTTTCACCTATTAAATGGGTTTGACCAATTACTTCACTTAATTTGGTTGGTCGGAGTTTATTTGCTAATAGTTCCATATAATCACCTAAAAGTATTATAGCATACTTTTGTTATTCATGTTATAATTATTGTAGGGTGGAAAATATGAATGACATGGAAGATATACTAAATACTAATCCAGAATTAAAAAGATATATTGAAGAATATTTAAATGCGGAATATAATACATCTAAAAATACTAGAGATTCATATCAATATGATTTAAAAGAATTAGCACTTTTTTTTGAAGGAAAAAATATTAGTTTTTTACGTAAAGAAGATATTCAAGAATACCTCCGAAAAAAAAGTGATAGAGCAAGTAAAACAAAAGCACATTATTTAACTGTTTTTAAAATGTTTTATGCTTATTTGATAAATTTAGGTATTATTAATATAAATCCGTGTGAAGATATTAAAATGCCAAAGATTGAAAAGAAATTACCAGAATTTTTAACGATAGATGAGGTTACTAAACTTTTAGATGTAAAAAATGGAACTTCGTATGAAAAAAGAAATAAAGCTATGCTAGAATTATTATATGGAAGTGGCATTAGAATTAGTGAACTGGTAAATTTAACAATGAGTAATTTATATTTAGATGATAATATGATAAAAGTTTATGGAAAGGGTAGCAAGGAGCGAGTTATTCCAATTAATAATACTGCTACAGAGGCTTTAAATGATTATATTATGTATGGCCGTAATGACTTACTTGGAACTAAAACTAGTGAATATGTTTTTATAAGTTCAAGGCATACTAAAATTACACGTCAAGCTTTCTTTAAGTTTTTAAAGAAATTATGTGAAGAAAAGGGGATAGAAAAAAATATAAGTCCTCATACTTTAAGGCATTCTTTTGCAACTCATTTAATTAATAATGGAGCAGATTTAAGAGTAGTACAGGAACTTTTAGGGCATAGTGATATTGCAACAACGCAAATATATACGCATCTTATGAATGAAAAATTAGAACACGAATATGAAAAACATCCATTTATGAAAAATTAAAAAGAAGTCATATAAGATCATGACTTCTTTATTTTTTTAAGAGATAAGTAGTATATTAACGTCCTTCTCTATTAGCTCTATTATTTGCGTTTCTAGAATTTCTAGACTCATTTCTAGAACTTCTTGAACTTTGATTTTTAGAGTTTCTAGAACATTCATTTCTAGAGTTTCTAGAATTTTTATTTTCT
>CAYMVR010000165.1:0-1972 GCA_964393945.1 uncultured Muribaculaceae bacterium
AAAAAACAACCAATAAAAATCCTCGAAGTACTGTTGGAACAATCACAGAAATATATGATTATTTAAGATTGTTATATGCTCGTATTGGTGTGCCTTTTTGTCCAGAACATAACATTCCAATTACTAGAAGTTCTGTTGAAGAAATGACTAATAAAGTTATGCAGCTTGAGGATGGCACTAAAATTGAAATTATGGCTCCTGTTGTTCATGGTGAAAAAGGAACTCATAAAGATTTATTTGATGAATTAAGAAAAAGTGGTTATTCACGCGTTCGAGTAAATGGAGAGACTCGTTCATTAGATGAAGAAATAACATTAGAAAAAAATATTAAAGATAATATTGAAGTTGTAATTGATCGTATTGTCATAAGTAGTGAAGAAAGAGGAAGAATTTTTGAAGCCATTGAGAGTAGTACTAAACTCGCGGATGGCAAAGTTTTAATTCATGTGTTAGATGGTGAAGAAATATTAATGAGTGAATCTTATGCATGCCCTCATTGTAATTTTTCTATTCCGGAACTTGAACCAAGACTATTTTCTTTTAATGCTCCATATGGTGCTTGCCCTGAATGTAAAGGTTTAGGAACAAAATTAAAAATTGGTGAAGCTTTACTTATGCCTGATAAGAATAAAACTATTTTAGAGGGTGGAATCAAAACTCTTAGTCCTGATACTATGGAAATGACACAATTAATAACAGTATGTGAATACTATGATATTGATTACATGAAACCATTAAAAGATTTTACCAGAAAAGAACTAAATATTATTTTATATGGATCTAAAGATAAAATAGATTTTAAATATGTATCTAAAAATGGGAATACAAGATATACTAGTGAATATTATGAAGGAGTAATTAATACATCAGAACGTAGACACTTAGAAACAACTTCTTCATGGCGTAGAGAATGGCTTGAAAGTTTTATGGTAGAATCTCCTTGTCCAGTATGTAATGGTGCTAGATTAAACTCATCTGTTTTAGCAGTTAAAATAAATAAAAAAAATATATACGAAGTAACTAATTTTAGTATATTAGAATTAAGAGATTTTATGGCTAATTTAAAACTTACTAACGAACAACTTGAAATAAGTTCTTTAATTACCAAAGAAATATTAAACAGACTAGACTTCTTAAAAAATGTTGGATTAGGCTATTTAACATTATCAAGAAGCGCCGGAACTTTATCTGGTGGAGAAGCCCAACGTATTCGTCTTGCAACTCAAATTGGTTCTAAACTATCTGGTGTTTTATATGTTCTTGATGAACCATCAATTGGACTTCATCAAAAAGATAATGAAAAATTAATTAAAGCTATGCAGAGTATGCGTGATTTAGGTAACACACTTATCGTTGTTGAGCATGATACTGATACCATGCTTGCAAGTGACTTTTTAGTAGATATCGGCCCAGGCGCTGGAGAATTTGGTGGCGAAATAATCGCCTATGGAACTCCTGAAGAAGTAATGAAAAATAAAAATTCTCTTACTGGTAAATATTTAAGTGGTATAGAAAAAATAGAAGTACCTAAAAAAAGAAGAAAAGGAAATGGTAAAAAATTAAAAATAGTTAAAGCAAATGAACATAATTTAAAAAATGTTGATGTTGAAATTCCATTAGGCAAATTTGTATGTGTAACAGGTGTTTCCGGTTCAGGAAAATCATCTTTAATTAATGAAATATTATATAAAACTCTAGCAGTTACTATAAATGGTTCTAAACAAATACCCGGGGCATGTAAAGAAATAAAAGGATTAGAACAAATAGATAAAGTTGTTCAAATTACTCAGGATGCCATAGGAAGAACTCCAAGAAGTAACCCTGCCACTTATGTAGGAGTATTTGATGATATAAGAGATGTATTTACAAATACCAAAGAGGCCAAAATGCGAGGCTATGATAAAGGTAGATTCTCATTCAATGTCAAAGGTGGTAGATGTGAAGCTTGTTGGGGTGATGGTGTTAAAAAAAT
>CAYMVR010000166.1:0-1959 GCA_964393945.1 uncultured Muribaculaceae bacterium
AAACTACTTCATATTTAAATTTCTGGAAAATTCTTTATATATTTTTACAATTCTTACAAGTATTTCTTTATTGTCTATAACAAGTTCATTAGACGCTATAAGTGTTGCAAGACCATTGGCATAAAGCCATACATTCATAAATAAATTTTTGGCACTTTCAAAACTTAACCCATGTTTATTTACTAAATTTATTATCGTGCTTTGATTCCATTTTTCATTTAAAACATCATCAACACTTTGCCATTTTAAGTTATGTGATAAGAACATGGATCTAAAATAGTTTTTATGCATCTGAGCAAACTCAATATAAGCAACACATACGGTTATTAAAGCATTCTTACTATCAACTCTCTTCATGATAAATTCATCATACTCTTTTTTGATAATTTCATTAACATCATTTTTTAAATCATCAAGACTTGTATATAACCGGTAAATTGGTTTAGTTGAAATACCAGCATTACTAGCAAGACTCCTGGCATTAATACTCTCTAAACCAGAAGTTTCAACCATATTTGTTGCTACTTTTAATAGTTCTTCTTTAGTTATAATGCTTTTACCTGCCATTTTTTTCACTCCCCTACTTATATGGTAACTTACGTTATCATTATATCACATTCAACCCTTTTGTCAATAAAAAACAAACATAGATATGTCTGTTAGTCTTTTTTTATTTTAATTATAAATTGATATGCATCATCTAAATCTGTTTCTTCTAACGATAAGTTGAAGCCTTTAGCGGATAAAGAATCTTTGGCATCTCTTATCGTATTTATGGCTGTTTTTAAATCGACGCCTAATTTTTCTTCTAATTTAGTCGTAAAATTAGGGTCCAATGTATCAATAAGATTTACTGGATCAAAGTCTTTATCTTCATCTGAAGATGTCATACTACTACCAAAGTTGGCATTAAAGTTAGCAACTAAGTCCGCATTAGTAGGCTTTGTATTTTCAGATGGTTCTTCTTCAACTGGTTTTGGAGCAGGTTTTGGCATTTCAATATTAATCTTTGGAGTTTCAATCTTAAACTCTTCAGTGTTCATATTTACTTTTTCATTCTCTAAGAAGTTAAAGAAATTCCCTTTTGATTCATTTGTTGCTTGGTCTACCGGAATAATATCAGGATTAAACATTCTTTCTCTTTCAATTTCTTGAAGTTTCTTTGCTATATCACTTTCTTCGTTTATTTTTGGTAATTCTGTTGCTTCTTTACGAATAGCATCAATATCTAATGGTCTTACAAGAGGTATATCTAAGTCATCATCATTATCTTTCTTTTCTGGCTCCATTGATTTTCTGATAGCGTCATCTAATTCTCGTACAGTTAATCTTTCATTAATTATTTTATGAAGCCATTTAACTTGCTCTTCACTATTTGGCAAAACGAGTAAAGAACGTGCATGTCTTTCACTTATTTGGCTATTTAAAAGTGCTTGTTGAACTTCTTCGTCTAAATTTAATAAACGTAGTTTATTAGCAATAGCACTTTGAGATAATCCCATTTTTTTGGCAAGTTCAGTTTGAGTTAGATATCCTTTATCTAATAAGTTTTTATAACTTCTGGCTTCTTCAATTGGTGTTAAATTACGTCTTTGAACATTTTCAACAATGGCAACTTCAGCACTTTTATCATCATCTATATTGGCAATTATGGCAGGGACCGTTGTTAGACCTGCGATAGTCGCAGCTTTATATCTTCTCTCACCAGCGATTATTTCATATTTATCATCTACACGACGTACTACTAATGGTTGAATAATTCCATGTTGTTTAATTGAAGATGCTAATTCTTCTAAACCGCGATCTTCAAATGTTAAGCGTGGTTGAAAACGATTGGGGATAATATCTTCAATCGGTATTTGGAGTACATTTTGCTCTAAGTTCATTTTTAATCAGCCCCTATTTTTACTTATACTTTATTCTATCATTATTTAACATTTTTTTCAATAAGAAAACTGC
>CAYMVR010000167.1:0-1953 GCA_964393945.1 uncultured Muribaculaceae bacterium
TTAAGAAAGGAAATTATTATGCCAGAAATCAAAGTTAATGGAATTTATAAACACTTTAAAGGAGATTATTTTTTAGTAGAAGATATTGCTAAAGATTGTGAAACTTTAGAAGATGTTGTTATCTATCGTCATCTTTTTGGAGATTGTTCTTTATGGATAAGACCTTTAAAAGAATTCTTAAGTGAAGTAGACCATAAAAAATATCCTAATGTAACTCAAAAATATCGTTTTGAACTTCAAGATATTCCAAGTGCTGCTAAAAATTTTCAAAAATAAAAACTCCCACGGGAGTTATTTTTTAATTGGCTGCCCTGGTTGGGTTCGAACCAACGGAATCGTAGGGTCAGAGCCTACTGCCTTACCACTTGGCTACAGGGCAAAATAGAATACAAAAAAATTATAACACTTATTCTTTCTAATGTAAAATATTTTGTGTTATAATATTTATAGGATGTGTGATTATGATATTAAATGGTGATTCAATTAAAAAACAAATACAAAATAAAGTATTAATTACAAACGGAAATCTTGAAAATATTCGTTCATCTTCTTATGATGTAACTGCCGAAGATTATATCTTAAAATTTAAAACTTATTCTGAAGCTATTGCATTCACAGATATAGATTCCATTAATAACATGTACGAAAAAGTAGACATAAAAGATTTCTATGAATTAAAACCTAATGAAACAATAATTATTCCTATCAAAGAAGAATTCAACATTCCAAATGGAATATGTGGTCATATAAGAGGACGTACTTCTTTTAATCGTTTAGGACTTTTAATAAGTAATCAACATTTAAATCCTGGATACAAAGGACATTTAAATATTACTATTTCTAATCAATCACCAAACACCTATAAACTATTACCCAATATGAATATATGTCAAATAGTCTTTGAAGAATTAAATGATAATGTTAGTGAAAATTTAATGTATTACAATGAAAAAGCACCATTTTATTACAATGAGGAAAACACAGCAGGATCCAAAGTTTATGGTGACTTCATTGGTAAAGTTGTTAGACATTTTAAAGGAAACTATTATTATATAGAAAACATAAGCATGGATTCCGAAACAAAAGAACATATGGTAATTTATCGTAATCTATACAGTAGAAATGATTCTAACATTTGGACTAGACCTGCAAAAATGTTTTTTGAAACAATTGATGAAAATAGACCTGATAACATAACTAAACAAAAACATCGTTTTGAAATAGATAATAGTTTAACAATTGACTATACCAAAAAGGAAAATAAAGATGAAAATAAAAATTAATATTAATAATAACATACTAAATGAATTTAATAATACCAAAATATCAGATGCTTTAGATAATTACATTATTAATGAATTAAAATATAAACCTATTAAAAATAAAGTTACTCTTGTCTTAGTTGGGGAATCAAAAAAAGATATTGAAAATATCATTAGAAACTATTATAAAGAAAAATATAATTACTCTAAAAAATTTGATAATGTTGATAATTATATTCATATAACATTATTTATAATTGGTCTTATTGCCATATTAATATCTGAACAATTTAAAAATATTTTTAGTGAAATATTCTTAATTGCTGGTTGGGTAGTTATCTGGGAAGTTTTATATGATATACTATTTAATGAATTAAAAAGAAAAAGAACATCTAATATATATAAAGCCCTTTCTAATTGTGAATTTGAATACCAAACAAATTAATCCTTAGTATTATAACTATAAAAATGTTAATAATAACTAATAAGGAGGATTACTATGTTAAAGCCTGGATGTAATAAATGTGCTGAAACAACAGTTCAAGGAAGAGCCTATATTGATGATAAAACTGGTTTATTATGTGTATCATTAGAAGAAAAATACGATAAACCAAAAGGCTTAAAGGTACTTGTACCATTCGTTTGCACAAACTGTGGAACAACCGAATGGAAAACAATTGATTCTGAAGAA
>CAYMVR010000168.1:0-1914 GCA_964393945.1 uncultured Muribaculaceae bacterium
TTATTTAAAAGATCTAACACTTCTGTTTCTAAAGTCTCTATTTCTTTATTTATTTCATTTACTTTATTATAATCATTATAAATCTCGGGATTAAATAAACTATCTTTTAACTCTTTAATTTTATTTTCTTTCTTATTAATTTCTGCTTCTATTTTCTTTATTTCTTTAGAATAGTTAATTGTAGTTTTTGGGGATTTATTTTTAGGTTCTTTGGTTATTTTACTCACTGGTTCTATTTTATTGTTCTCTTTGGTCTTTTCAATAAATTCATGATATGTTAAGTCATAATATTTAACTTCATTATTTTCAAATACAAGTAGAGAATCAGCGATTTTATCTATAAAATAACGATCATGGGATACAAAAAGAATTGTGCCTGGGAATGACTCTAGAATACTTTCTAATCTATTTTTAGATACGATATCTAAGTGATTCGTAGGTTCATCTAGTATTAAAAGATTAGGCTCTTTGGTTATTACTTCACATAATTCTAAACGAACTTTTTCTCCTCCTGATAATACTTTTATTTCTTTTTCTAAATCATTTTCTTTAAATAAAAAGGCTCCCAAGTTCTTTCTTATTTCAAAATTATTTAAATTAGGAAATTTAGTAGCATACTCTTCATAAATAGTTTTATTCTCGTCTAAATTATTTAATTCTTGATCAAAATAGGCAACATCAACATTATGTCCAAAGGTATACGTTCCATTTAATGCTGGGATTTTGTTCATAATTGTTTTCAATAAAGTAGATTTGCCCATGCCATTTTCACCAATAATACCGAGTCTTCTACCCTTTATTAATTCAAAAGAACAAGTATTTAAAATTTTGTCATAACCACTCGCCAAATTATCCACAGTTAAAACAACTTTACCACTTGGTAAAACATTATTAAAACGATAATTGAATGCTCTTAAGTTTTCTCTTTCAGGTGGGCTTAATTTCTCCATTCTCTCTATTTGTTTTAATTTAGACATTGCCATACTAGCTTTAGATGGTTTATAACGAAATCTATCTGCAATACTTTGAAGCCTTAATATTTCTTTTTGTTGAGCTTCATATTCTTTTAATAAACGTTCAAAACGATTTTTCTTTTCTTTTTCATAATACTCATAATTACCATGATATACTTCTGTTTCGCCATATTCAATTTCAATAATTTTATTAGAAACTTCATTTATAAACATTCGGTCATGAGATACAATAATAAATGATTTAGGATACTTTTTTAAATATTCTTCTAACCAAATAATTGCTTCAATATCCAAATGGTTAGTTGGTTCATCTAGAAGTAATAAATCTGGTTTACTAAGAAGTAATTTTAAAAATGCTAATTTAGTTTTTTCACCACCAGAGAAGTTTTTAATTTGTTTTTTTAAATCAGCTTCATTAAAACCAAATTTGGTAATCGCTGTTAAATACTCTTTTTTATAAGTATATCCCCCTTCATTTTTATATTGTTCTAAAACTAATTCATACTCTTCTATTTCACTAGGTGTTGCACCAATCTCTAACTTAGACTCTAATTTATTTTTCTTATCTTCTAATTTTAAAATAGATGCATAAACCGATAAAAGTTCCTCTTCTAAAGTATTATCTTCATTTACTTTGTTATTTTGATTTAAATATCCAATCTCAAATTTGCCGTTTTTAAAAATATTAAACTTTTCTTCACCTACTCCAGGCTCAAATAAACTATTATCTATAAGAGCTTTTAAAAGTGTAGTTTTTCCAGCACCATTACGACCAATAATGGCAATTCTATCTTTATCTTTTATTTCTAAATTAACACTCTCTAAAATAGTTTTATCTAATATTGATACACCTGCATTAGTAATTTTTAAATACATATAATCACGTCATTTCAAAAATAATTTTAACATAAAAAGACATTAATTACTATTACATAATTAA
>CAYMVR010000169.1:0-1911 GCA_964393945.1 uncultured Muribaculaceae bacterium
GTGCAGGATAATAATCAAAGTTTAATTTTTTAAAAGCAAGCATATTATATTTTTTAAGTGCTCTTTCTAATTTTTTAAACTCATTTTCATTAATATAATCTAATACATAACCTTTCATAATCAAAACCCCCTATTTCAATTACGAATACATTATAGCACATTATCCCCATTTTGTCAAATTTGCGTTAAGAAAAGTCTTTTTAAAATAAAACTATTGACTTATTTTAAGTTTTATAATTGTAACCCCTGGATTAAAAATATCTACTTTAAAAGAATCCACATATTTATTCTTTTTTAAAATACTATGAAGTTCATCTTTTAATATATTTGAACTTCTACCATGAATAATTCCTATATACATATTACCCAATTTTACATTATCCAAAATAAAAGAAGAAACTGGATACATTATTGTATCTCTAGTCTCTCCATGCAAATTAAGTGTAGGCGACTTACTATTGAACATTGTTTTGGCCATCATTTGGAGCTGTAACACTTGCTCCACCAATCATAAAAGTACTTCCTAAATTAACTTCACTAGGATCAGGAATCACAAGTTTAGAAGGATCAGGGATATCAGGAATTTCATCTTCCACACTAACATTTTCTTGTTTTACTTCCTCAGTTATTGTAGGATCTATTTTAAATTTTGAATTATAATAATTAATTACCTCTTTAACTGTTGGAATAGACGTTCTACCACCCATCTTTCCTACTGACAAACCAGCGGCTATATTAGAATACATAATCGTTTTTTCCATATCAAAACCATTAGCAACACAATAACAAAATGCCCCATGAAATATATCCCCGGCACAACTAGGGTCAACCACACTAGTTTTTATGCCTGGCATAATTCGTATTTCACCATTTACAGTATACATAGCTCCCATATTTTCCAATGTAACTACTATTTCATTATTAGGATAACGCATTTTAAGTTTCTTATAAACATTTACTAAACTAGATGAATTATTATAATCAATTTTAAGACCACTAACTGATTCGGCAAAGCCTTTAGAACATACAATATATTTAACATATTTACAAAGTTCTAACAAATCTCGATCAACTCTACCCGCATCTACTACACTTATAGCCTTAGGATAACGGTTTAGCGCATTAATCGTGGCACTATATTCTTTACCATCAGAAAATATTACATCAGGCTGTATACCATATTCATATTTCTTTAAATTAGGTTGTGTAGCACCAACAACATCAAAACGTGTTCTTGTTCCCTTTTTCTTATTTACTAAGATAATTGAAACAGGAGTACCAACTTCATAAGATATTTCCATAAACTCAGTTTTTACCATGGCTTGTTCTAACTCTTTTTTTAATTTTGTCCCATAATCATCAGAACCAACTACACCAGCAAAATAAGAAGTTTCTCCCCATTTTCCGAGTAAATAAGCAACATTCGCTGCTGTACCTCCACCAGCCTCAATTTTTTCATTTAATAAATATTTAGTCCCCTCAACAGGATAATCTAAAACTGGACATGTAATATCATAACTAGTTCTTCCGATACTTAAAATTGTCATCATCATCACCCTTTTTGCTATATTAATAATATCATATTTACTAATAAAAAAAAAGTCTTAACAAACAAATTAATCCTTTACATTTATATAAATTTAGTATATTATTAAATTAGCAAGAGTATAGTGCTTGCCATGTGTGGCACCCATCAGGGTGCTTTTATCATACCCAAAACCCCTTGAAGTAAGCAAGCCTACCTAAAAAGTATTAAGAGAATAATAATTACTATAAGTAGTAAAACTAAAAAGTCCTTCTTACTCATAGTCAACACCTCACTTTCGTGATGGCAAGCACTATTACATCTCGCACCTTCAACATAACATAAATAATAAAAACAATCAAAAAACAGATTTTATAAAATCTGCA
>CAYMVR010000170.1:0-1884 GCA_964393945.1 uncultured Muribaculaceae bacterium
TAATTTTCTTTCTAATTTTAATGCATTTTCATTTGTATCAGTTGATAAATCATATTCCGTATTATTGGTTTCATTAATGCCATAACTAGGGTCAGCTATATGACCACAATATCCCCTAGTACATGCTCCATTTTGAAAATCATGAGCATAATAAATTGAATAATAAGCGCCACAAGTAGAACAATGTAAATCATATCTTGAGCAATATTCATATGGTGAAGGACTTGGATTAGAAATTTGACTATAAGATAATAATTCACTAAAGTATGGTTCTTTTATTAATTCCATTAAATCCATTTCATCATGAGCATGTTCATGATCTAAAACTATAGGCATTTTGTAACCACAAGTATCACAAACCATTTCATTACCATTTTTAACCATATTATGGTTTCCTTCTTGGTAATAGCTCTTTTCATTTTCAGGTAAGGTAGAAGAAACTATACTACCACCACAAGCACATTCTCTACGATGAGTACTATCATCAACATATTCCCATTCACCATAATTATGAGTATTGTGATAATCTCTATCTACATAACCATGACAAAGACCACAATCATAATATTCATAAATATTATCATATATTCTAACATATTGTTTTTCACCAGTTTTAACACAAGCCTCTTCTGTTTTTTTCTCATGTCCACAAATAGTACATGCTTCTACAACATTATGAATATTATAAGGATTAGTATATCCTACGCTTTCATATTTTAAGAACACATAGTCACAATTTTCATTTTTAGAAACCGTAATTTCTTCCCCACAAGTTGGACAATTATAAGTTCCAACTAAAGAATGTGTTCCATTATTATTTGAAGACTTAAAAGTATATACTAAATTTTCTGGTGCTTCACTATGAGTATGAGAATAATCCACAATTTTTTGATATCCACAATCATAGCAAGTATATGTTACTTTTGTTTTATCATCACTAATTACACCAGCATCAAAATTACATTTTATATTTTTTTTACTTAGAGCTTTTTCATTACCACAAGTATCGCATTTTAAAAATTCATCTATATTATGCGTTCCATCATTATTACTATGCACCTTAGTATTTTTAGAACTATAACTATGATTTCTTGTACCCATTAAAACATTATCACTCGGACAATAATTTGCTTCTAATTCATCATCAAGATAAACCCATTCTCCATAATAATGACTATGTGATGGTCTACTTGAGCTACTATGAGTTGGCTTTTTATAATTAGGATTTGAAATAGATTTTGTATTATTACAATTTTTATCCATACAAGTATAAACTATTTTACTTCCTACTTCTTTCCCTTTACCAAAATAACAATCACTAACTCTATGAATATTCCAAACATTACCACAAGATTCACATTCTGCTGTAATATCTTGTGTATGTGTATTATTTTTGGAAGACTTTGTCTTTTCACTAATTATTTTGTAATCATGATTTCTCTTAGCAACTATCTCACCATTTTCATTATAACCAACCTCTAAAACATCATTTAAAGGTTTCCATTCTAGATTTTGGTCTTCATAACTATCTAATGGATGAATATATAAAGGGTCTACTATAAAATCTCCAATTACACCATTACTAAAATCATTTGCTCCTGTATTTAAATTATTCTGAGCAGATACCGTTTGTAAACCAGTTATAGCAAGAGACATTAAAAGTGCCCCTGATATTGCCATATTTCTAATATTAATTACTTTTTTTCTTTTCATATTTTCCTCTTTCTAAATAAGTCCCTTTTAATGCGGGTTAACATATGTTATAACATAACTTTTTTTAAAAAAATAGTCCAAATTTTACTTTTTATTAAAAAATTTATTTTTTGACTTATTATGTATATTCATGTTATATTAAATATGCCACTTTCACTAGCCAAGGAAAGG
>CAYMVR010000171.1:0-1860 GCA_964393945.1 uncultured Muribaculaceae bacterium
TAAGTATGAATCCAGATGAAATGAGTAAGAACTTAAATAAAAATGGTGGATATATTCCTGGAGTAAGACCTGGTGAAGATACAACTAAATATATTAGTAAATCCTTATCTAGACTTACTTTAGTTGGTTCAGTATTCTTAGTAATACTTGCTGGACTTCCAATCGTATTATCTATGGTAACAAAATTACCTAGTAATGTAACTATTGGTGGTACTGGTATATTAATCGTTGTTGGAGTTGCAATAGAAACTTATAAACAAATTGAAAGTAGCATGGCTGCTAGAAGTTATACAGCTAAGAAGAAGAGGTTCAGATAAAATGAAGAATATCATTTATATCGCTGCCCCTAATGCTGGAAAAGGTACAGTTAGTGATTACTTGATAAAAAATTATAATTATAAACATCTTAGTACAGGTGATTTACTCCGTAAGGAAATTAATAGTGGTAGTGAATTTGGTCGTGAGATAGAGAAAACTATTGCTAGTGGAAAACTTATGAGTGATGATGTTATGATTCGTTTAGTTAGAGAAGAACTTGAAAACTTAAAGGATCAAGCATTTATCTTAGATGGCTTTCCTAGAACTCTTCCTCAAGCTAAGAGTTTAGATGAAATGTTAGTAAGTTTAGGTGTTACTAACAATGTAGTTATTTCTCTTGATATAGATTATGATTTAGCCCTTAAAAGAGCAATAGGACGTGTTAGTTGTCCAAATTGTGGCAGAAGTTATAATACTTATTTTGAAGAAATGAAACCTAAAAAAGAAAATATTTGTGATGATTGTGATATAGAACTTATTAAAAGGTCAGATGATAATGAAGAATCTTTTAAAGTAAGATTTGATACTTATTTAAATAATGCAAGTTCTATTAAAGATTATTACAAGGATAAGAACAACCTAAAAGAAATTATGATTGATAATAACTTAGAGAGAGTTCTTGCTGAAGTAGTCAAAGAGGCGAAAAATGATTAGTATTAAAAGTGAAAGAGAAATTAAATTGATGCGTAAGGCTGGTTATATAAACTATCTTACTCATGAAGAAATTAAGAAACATATTAAGCCAGGTGTAACAACTAAAGAGTTAAATGACATAGGGCATCAATTTATTCTCTCACATAATGCTATACCATCTTGTCTTAATTATGAAGGATATCCAGCTAGTATATGCGTGTCTGTTAATGACGAAGTTGTTCATGGTATTCCAGGATCAAGAAAACTTCGTAATGGAGATATCGTTTCTATCGATTTTACAGTTCGTTTAAACGGATATGAATCAGATAGTGCTAGAACATATATTGTTGGAGATGTTCCGAGTGAGGTTCGAGATTTAGTAAATAATACAGAGAAAGCTTTATATGAAGGTATAAAGGAAGTTAAGCCTGGCGCAAGAATTGGTGATATTTCAAACGCGATTGAAACTTTTGCTCATAGTCATGGACTAGCAGTTGTAGAAGATTTGGTTGGACATGGAGTAGGTACTGATATGCATGAAGATCCGGATGTTCCAAATTTTGGAAAAAAAGGAGTAGGACCAAAACTAAAAGAAGGTATGGTACTTGCAATTGAACCAATGCTTAATTTGGGAACTAAAGATGTCTGTATTTTAGATGATGATTGGACTATTGTAACAGAGTCAGGTTTGCCTAGTGCTCATTTTGAGCATACTGTTGCAGTAACAAAAGAGGGATATAAAATTTTAACAGGAGATATTAGCGATGGCGAAGAAATTTAATAATAATAATGAACAAATAACACGTGAAGAAAAAATTGAAGTAGAAGGAAAAGTAATTGAAGTACTTAAAGGTAGCGATTACTTAGTAGAACTACCTAATGGATTTACTGTAAAAGCCTACGTTTCTG
>CAYMVR010000172.1:0-1850 GCA_964393945.1 uncultured Muribaculaceae bacterium
TGGGTACTTTTGTTTTCGCATCAAATCCAGGAAGTTTTGATGAAGAAGATATAAACTATAGTAAAGAGCCTACATATCAAAAAGTTGACACCCCAACTATTGATACTAATCCAATTACTTCTGATCCCGTAACAACACCGAGTGAGCCAGATAATAATGATATTTTAAATAACGATAATGAAGTAAATAATCCTATTAATAATAATGCAGGAAATACTTCTAATCCTGGAAGTATAACTTCGAATAAAAGGCCATCAATCACACCACCAAATACAGGTGGCAATAATAACCAAGGAAATCAAAAACCAACAGAGCCTGTCGAAAAACCAGAGGATAATACACCAATTGTAACTCCACCAAGCATTGATGATAGTGAGCCTATTTATAAGCCTACTAATCCAACTAATGAAGATAAAACATCTCCGATTGTCACTATTGTAACAAGCAATGATAACGGCACTAAAAAAACGTTTAGAGATATTGTTGTTACTATAACTGCAAACGAAAAAATTCAACCAATTGAAGGTTGGGAGTTAGATAGTACTGAAACTATTCTGACTAGAACATTTGGTAGAGAAATATTTGAGACTGATAAAGATACAGGTAAATTAATTATTAAGGATATAAATAATATTATCATAATAACTGATTTAGCGGGTAATAATACCATTGCAAATTATGAAATAAAAAATTTTGACCCAGATAGCCCAGAGACAATCGTCAAAAAAGAAACTGACAAAAATGGGAATACCATTATAACTATCGAGCAAATATTTAATAAGATTCCCGAAGGCGAAAGTGGTTGGGAAAAGAATGATAATGGCGATTATGTTAAAACTGAAGAAAAAACATTTGAAAATAATAATGCTGGCAATACAACTGGTATTATACTTCCAGATGGAACTCAATTTTCTATAAATGTAAAAGTAAGTAATTTTACAGACAGTGGATATAATCCAACCAATAAAGTGGTCGTAATGATTACATCAAGTAGAGAATTAAAAAGCCTTGATGGATGGATATCATTATACGACAAAGAGACAAAAGAATACACTCTAACAAGTTATTATACTGAAAATACAACATTAGAAGAAGATATTTACGACACCGTAGGAAACTATATACACATTAAAGAAACTATTACAAATGTTAACTCTAACGATATTGTTTTAACTGGCAAGATCAGAAGAGGAAATGTTGTTCTAACATTAGAAAATACTTATTTTGATTACAATAATATTCCAACAGGTTGGAAAGCTCAAGGCAAAGATAATATAATATCAATATACAAGCCAAGTAGTGAATTTACTGGAAGAGAAATAATAACAGTTATGGATATATATGGTAACACTTCTAAATATGAAATAACATTAAACGGAGATAATAGCATATCTTCTAAAGATTTATCAAAAGCACAATAAAATTGAAGGGTGGTTTTTATGGCATATATAAAATTTAAAGAATTAACAAAATATTTTGATTTTAAAAATGAAGTAGCATACGATTCCTTGCCAGACTATGCAAAAGAATATATTAGTGAAAAAGAACAGTATTTAATGGCTTATAAAAATAGCAAAGATTATGTAGTATTTACGAGTAAAAGATTAATTTTATTTGATAGAGATCCCATGGCAGCTTACTATAAAAAAATTCATATTATTCCATATATTTCAATATCATCTAGTGCTATTAATTTTAAACCAGGCAAAGTTGAATTATTATTTAGTCTCGACAGTGGGTATCAACTTCACTTAAACTTCATTGATATGAATCATGACAAAAAAGAAAATATTAAAACAGTATACAAAGTTATGACTTCATCTAGATTATAAATACTATTATTTTGAAAT
>CAYMVR010000173.1:0-1837 GCA_964393945.1 uncultured Muribaculaceae bacterium
TTTTAGAGTATTTTTATTATGAATTAAAACCTTGTGATGTTAAAAGATTTTCAAAATCTTTTATAGTAGTAATACCTTCACTTTGAATCTTACCATCTTTATAATAAAGAATAACAGGAATCTCACTAATAATTTTTTCATCAATATTTAATGCTTTAGCAATATCTTTCTTATAATTTGAATTATTCTTTTTAATATCTGTAATATTTAAATAATAAAAATTGTTTTGTAAATCATAATCAATTAAAAGAGGTTGTAATTCTTTTTCAAAAGAGTAAACATCTTCACTACCAGTATAACTAATATATACAAAATAATAATTTGGTGTTTCAGATAGTACGGATTCAATTTCGCTAATGTCATTCATTTGTAAACTAATTGTATTAGAACTTATTAAATAACTATTCAAATATTTTTCTTCTTCTTTCACTTGATGCCATTTATAGCAATATAGAATAATCAAAATAATTCCTATTACTACACAAAGTCCAATCACTAAATTTTTTATAGACAATGACTTATTATAATTAGTACTTGCCATTAGCATCAAATCCTCTCATAAACATTGTATCATATTATAATTCTATTTGCAAAACCTTTTTTGATGATAAGATGAGACGTTGATTATAGCATTTAATTAAGGGCACCACTTCTAATTCGAAATTTAAGATTAGTTTCCCAAATATTCTTAATTTCTTTAAAGTTTTTATCAGGATCTAAAAGTAAAGTAGCAAGTGTATCCAATTCTTTTAACTCGTCTTCTGATAATATAAAATTTTTCTTACGAATATAATCAGGAAGATGGAGAAAAATATTTTCCTCATTCATTAAAGCACCAAAATCATAAAATAATCCATGAATCGCGGCCTTGATACCATGTATAGGAGGACAAGATGCATATAATATTTCATTATCATTTAGTTCTTTTTTTCTTAAAGCTAAATATATTTCTGCGCCAAAACTAAATTCGTTTCTTGGAATATCAAAAGGATTAAAATTAATAGAGTTTAAACAACAATCAGCATCAACCAAAATCCATCTTTTTTCTTTAGTTGAATAATATTCTGTAATCCAATGGTCATAACCAATACCATCATAATTAATATAAAAGGCAAAACCACTTCGTACTCTAGCAGGTATCCCTTTAGCCTTCAAAATAGAAGCGAGTAATATTGCTTGACCTCGGCAAGTAACATGAATTTTATTAGAAATATCTCGGTTTAAAGAATATTTAGAATCAAGTCGTAATAATTCATTAATCATTGAACAAGCAGTAGGAAATATATCATCTTCAAAAACTAAACGAGTAGGAGATATTTGATGATTACTCTTTTTTAAATTCATTACTTGAACGGGATGAAGAATTTGCTTTCTTTGTAAATAACAAAGCTTGGCAATATCATTAGGAAGTTTCTTTGCAAACTTTTCATAATATCCAAGATATGTATATGGACTAGTTTTTTTATAAAAATCTAATATTTCATTAGACATAATCTAACCTTCTTTCTGCTTTATTTTACAAAAAATAAAAAAGAAAAAACTGACTATTTAAGAACAAATTAAGTCAGTTTTGATTATCATTATTTTCTTCTAATTTAATTAGTACTTCGCGAGGTTTAGAACCATTAGCAGGGCCAACAATACCTCTTTCTTCAAGTAAATCTACTACTCTAGCTGCTCTATTATAGCCAAGTCTAAATCTTCTTTGAAGAAGGGAAGTACTAACTTTTCCTGTTTGAACAGCAAATTCTACAATCTCATTATATAAAGGATCGTCAAATTCTTCTTTTTCATCAGGTAAACCATGAATACCATTACCACTTTGATTTACTTCTAA
>CAYMVR010000174.1:0-1805 GCA_964393945.1 uncultured Muribaculaceae bacterium
TTCACTAATATCTTTAGGATTTGCTAGAGAAAAAACTTGATAACCACCACTATCGGTTAATATTGGTCCATCCCAATTCATAAATTTATGAAGGCCTCCAGCTTTACTTACAGTGTCCTCACCTGGTCTTAGCCATAAATGATAAGTATTAGCAAGGATGATACCGGAATTAACTTCTTTTAACTCTTCTGGTGATAATGTTTTTACAGTAGCCTGAGTTCCTACTGGCATAAACATTGGTGTTTCAAACTTTTTACCATTATATTCAAATGAACCTAATCTGGCTTTAGTGTTTTTTTCGTTTTTTTCTAAATTATATGTAAACTTCATATACTTCTTCCTTTTCTTTTAAGATTATATCATAATTGGTTGTAAATTCATATTATTTAATGTTGGCTCTGGGATGGGTTTTATTATAAACCTCTTTTAAGCGTTCACTTGTAACATGAGTATAAATTTGAGTTGTACTTAAAGATTCATGGCCTAATAGTTCTCCAACCGAGCGAATATCAGCCCCATTATTTAATAAATCAGTAGCATAAGTATGTCTTAAGGTGTGAGGAGTTACTTTACTTTTTATACTCTTCTTTTCGGAATAAGCTTTAACTATATTTTCAACAGTTCTAGTAGTTAGGGCTTTGCCACTTTTACTAGTAAATAAATACTCACTAGTATTTCCATTTAAAATATTAGGGCGAGATATATCTATATACTTTTTTAATAAAGAATCACTACATGCTTTATAATAGATGATACGCTCTTTAGAACCTTTACCCATTACTTTTAGGCTTTTATCACTTTGTAAATCTTTTATTTTAACTTGACATAATTCACTTACGCGAAGCCCAGTTGTATATAAAAACTCCATAATAAGAGCATTTCTAACTTCTAAATCTGTTTTTAAGTCTTCAATTTTAAACATTTCTTTAGTTTCACTTTCTTTTAAAAAGTTAGGGAGTTTTTTAGATATTTTGGGATTTTTAATTCCAGTGAAAGGATTACTTAAGATAGTGTTTATTTCAACTAAATATTTATAAAAACTACGAACAGATGACATATGCAAAGAGGAAGTTTTATTTTCATAATTCTTGGCAATAAGACTGGCTTTATATTTTAAAGCATCATCTGGAGTTAAACTTAGAAAACTTAATTTATTATCACTTAAAAACACCCCAAATTCTTTTAAACAATTTTGGTATGTTTCTACGGTTTTTTTAGAATAATTTAATTCATATAATAAATACTCACTAAAAGAAGAAATAAAACTATCAAAACTTTTAAGCATAAAGATAAAAATATAACTTTCTTTGAACTTTATATTCTAATTTACTAATTTCTAATAAAAACTCTTGTTTATTGGAAACACTTTTTATTTTATTAATTTCTTCTTCAGATATATTATTCGTTAAAAAATTAATTATTTTATTGACATAATTTTTGTTATCATAATTTCTACTCATATTGTCCCACATATCAAAAGAATAGTCTTTAGTTAAAGCATTTATTTTTCTTTTTTTATCTTTTTCGTAATAAATGACAATAAGGGGCATATCCATATCAATTTCAAGTAAATTGGCTTCTTTAATAGAAGTCATTATTTCTTCTTTGGTAAAGTTTAGAGTTAATCTATCAAGAGTTTCTAAATTGTCTGATGTTGTACCATTAAATATTTTTACATCAAGTAGATTAATTGGAAAATAGTTGTTAGGTTTAGTTTCAATTGCTAAATAATACTTATTATCCATAGACTTCACTTCCTTATTAAAGTATAACACGAGTACTTTTAAATGTAAATTTATATTTTA
>CAYMVR010000175.1:0-1748 GCA_964393945.1 uncultured Muribaculaceae bacterium
GTACTTGACTATATCGATGTTTTAGTTGATTGTCAATATAAAGATGAACTTCATAATTTCTTACTTAAATATTGTGGCTCTTCTAATCAAAGAGTTATTGATGTTAAAAAGTCTTTAGAACAAAAACAAGTTGTTTTATATAATACAGAAGATGTTACATCTACTGAGGAAGGTGAATTAGTATGCGCTTAAGAGGTTTTGAGATTGCTAAAGGATTTGAAGATAAAGATATTCATCTTCCTAAAAGAAGTACTAAAAATGCGGCTGCTTATGATGTTGAAGCAGCAGAAGATGTTATAATTCCACCTTATAAACCTGGAATTAAGCCTACTCTTATTCCAACAGGATTAAAAGCATATTGCCAAGATGATGAATGGTATATGCTTGCTAATCGTAGCGGAGGGCCTAAGAAAGGCTTCGTTATGGCTAATAGTATTGGTATTATTGATGCTGATTACTACGGAAACGAAAGCAATGATGGACACTTTATGTTTCAATATTTTAACTTTGGGGAAACAGATCTTGAAGTTAAAAAAGGTGATCGCATTGGTCAAGTTATATTTATGAAATATTTAACTGTTGATAATGATGATGCTGATGGTGTTAGAACTGGTGGATTTGGTTCAACAGATAAAAAATAAGAGATTAACAAAAAATCTCTTTTTTCATGTTATAAAATTTCAGTACATGTTCCGGGTTGAGGTCTATAAAAACAATGGTTTTTATATTTTCCTGCAAGAGGTTGACTATACCAAGTTGTTTTACATGTAGTATTGGATGCAGGTGGTGCATAAAACCATAAAGAGTGAGTGGCGGGATAATAATATTCGCCCATTATTATTCGTTTGGCGAGGTTTTTTTCAGTTGTAGTAGCAGAACCATAGAATAATGGAGAATCGGCTCCTACGAATTGATTTGGCTGAAAAATGGCATCTGTAATACTATCAATATTTTTAAAAGTGTAACAGTCGCCTATTACTCTATTTACGACTACATTACCTACCATGAGCATTCCTAAGTCTCCCTCTGTTTGAGCTTCTGCACGCATTATTCTTGCTAGTAAGTCAAGTTCTTTAGTAGTATAGTTTACTATCATATGATAATCACCTAATATATTATATGAAAATACTAGAAAAATGGGATTTAATGTGCTATAATGATTTTACACGTAGGGGCGTGGTATAATGGTAGCATAGGAGTCTCCAAAACTTTAGATGGGAGTTCGATTCTCTCCGCCCCTGCCATTTGAATAGTACTCCAAATTATTGGAGTTTATATATATTTTAGGGGGGTTATCAATGTATGAGTGATAATTATTATGTATATGATAAATATATAGATGACCCTACACCTTATAAGGCATTAGATGGCTCTTATCATGCAACTATGGAAGAAGTAGAGGCAGTTAATGAAAAATATTGGGCTAAAGTTATGAATTCTATTGCATTTCCAAATAAAGATATACTTTTAACTTCAACTCAATTAGAACAAATTAGATTAAATCCATCTTTTGCTTCACTTGTAAGCGTATTGCATCAAATAATGCAACAGCAGTTAAAAGAAAATGATGAAAAGAGTATGCATAAATAAGAATTTTAGCGAAAACAGAATTTGTCAGTGAAATTAACTAAAATTTTTATTATTTGTGATTTTTTTGTTGTTAATATAAGATGGAAATAGTATCATATTTTTGATGCTATTTTTCTTTAATTTTTTAAAATAATGCTACAATGTAGTTATATTTGGAA
>CAYMVR010000176.1:0-1719 GCA_964393945.1 uncultured Muribaculaceae bacterium
CCCTTTATTATGGCAGCATTAAAGTAAACAAAACAAGATATTCATTGCCTGTTGGTTTATTCGCTGACCTATGTGGTATAGTCGCCGCGTTTGTTATAACATCAATCTTTTTTGGCTAACCATGCTTCGACATTTTTTTGAATTCTTATATGATACACTTTACTAGGTGATTTTTATGAAACAAAACATCAAAGTGTTTCTAACTGCTCTTATAATTGGAATGGTTTGTGCCTTTTTAATTTGTTATAAGTTTGACCCAACCATTGTTAGTAGAGCTCTAGAATCTCGCGTAACTTACTTTTATATTGGCACTTATAATAATGAGGCTGAGGCCTTATCAAAACAAAATAGTTATCCTGACTCTATTATTTATAATTCTGGTGGTATTTATCAAGTTATTATAGGAGTATATAGTAATAAAGATACTTTAGAGTTAATGGAAAGTTATTTTTTAGATAATAACATAGTATTTCGCAAAAAAGAATTAAAAGTCGATAATGTATTATTAAGAAACATGAAAAATTATGAATTATTAATTACGTCTAGTGAAAAAGAATATTACAAAGATCTTAATAATTCATTATTAAAACTATTTAAAGATTATATTAAATAATTTTTATCCATAATAATAATGGGTGTTAAAAAATGATTCGAAAAAATTGGTTTTACTTTTCCTTAATAATAATTTTTCTTTTATATTTAGTAAAAGACAATATAATTGGCTTTACTAGTAATTTGAATAAAATTGAAAATTATATATGTGAAATAAAAAATAATGAAATAGTAAATGATTATAATGAATTATTAAAAATAACAAATTTAGAAAAAGAAAATTATGATGTTACTTATAGTAGAGTTATTAGAAGAGATATCACTGAATTTTATAATACCATTGTTATTGATAAAGGTTCCGAAGATGTCAAGGTAGGGGATGCCGTAGTAACAGAATATGGCTTAATTGGTATAATTAAAAAATGTTATAAAAATTATAGTGAAGTATCTCTTTTAACTAATAAAAATACTAATGTTTCTGTTAAGATAAATGATGCTTATGGCATTTTGTACTCCATAGATAATAAACTTCTAGTTAAAAATATTAAGATAGAAGGGAGTATTAAAGAAGGAGATATTGTTTTAACTTCGGGACTAACAAGTATTCCTGAAGGCATAAAAATAGGAGAAGTAAAAGATATAAATAAAGATAACTTAGAATTAGAATATATTTTAAATATAAGTAATACGCCTATGCAGCACATTAAATATGTAGGGGTAATATCTTTATGATATATTTATTATTAGATTTTCTTCTATCTTATTTTAGTTTAATGCCAACTTTCTTTTTTTTAATAAACATTGTTTTAATTAATAAAAAACAAATCTCCAAACTAATTATAATTACACTAATATTAGATTTATTAATACTAGACTCATATTTTATAAATACTATTATATGTAGTATTATCTTTTTATTGTATAAAAAACTAAAAATTACAAAGATTAATCTTAAAAATTATCTGTTATCTATGATTTTAATATATATAGTATATATTTTAGTTTTGGGTTTAATAAATAGTTATAGTTTAAATTATCTTATTACATATATTATTAAAAATAGTATTCAAAACTTTATTTTCTATTGTCTATGTTATAAAATCGTCAAAAAGAACATACAATTATCTAGGTGATAATTATGGATTTTGATAGTATTATAAAAAAGAA
>CAYMVR010000177.1:0-1678 GCA_964393945.1 uncultured Muribaculaceae bacterium
TTTAAGTTTGGCAAATCAGTTCTTTGAAGTCTATCTACCGCCTTAACCATTTGCGAATCTGATAACTCTAAACCAATAAAGTTTATTTTAGGAAATGCTTTTGCCATATTAATAATAAAATCACCACGTCCCATTCCAAGTTCTAAATGAATTGGATTATTATTTGCGAATATTGTATTCCATTTATTTTTATAACTAGCGGGATTAGTCACTAAATATGGACTTTTATTAATAATGCGACCAGCATCTTTAACTACATTATAACGCATTTTTCTTCACTCCTTATTTGTCTTATTATAACACGTAATCTGGCGATTATCAAATTTATAGAAACAGATTGTACAATCATAATAAAATAGGGTATAATAAAAAAGGTTAATCTAATACAATATGTCTCCGAATCAGTGGAATGGCAGTAACGCTTGGGTGTTCATTGTGAATACGAATGGCTACCTCGACTACACGAACGTGGACAGCACTACTCGTGGTTTGCGCCCAATATCCTAATAAATTTTATCTTGGTCAAGGCTAAAATAAAATCTTAGGATACAAGATTAATCACTTGGGAAACCAAAATATATGATACTGATATTTTATACCATGTATATAAAATTAGAACAGTATCTTTTTTCTTGTAAAATAATTTTTTTTACTATATAATGAACATAGGGTGAGGATATGAAAAAAGGTTTTGCCTTACTAGAAACAATAATAGTAATCACATTTTTAGCAGTATCTTTATTACTTTTATATAAGACTTTTGCAGGTATTGTAACTGATACTAAACAAAATATCTTATATGATGATATTACTAATATTTATAAAGCCTATTATACGAAAGAATACTTAAGTAAGTATGGTTTACTAGATAAAATAAGTGATAGTAAAATAGAGGAAATAACATGTAATGACTTTAATGACTCAGGCTGTGATAAACTTATTAAAACATTTAATATAAGTAAAATGTATATTACCAAAAGTGATTTAAAAGAATATGATGCTTCTAAGTATTCTAGTAGTTTTAATAATTACTTAAGTACTTTATCAAATAATATTAAAGAGACAAATAGATTAGTACTTGAGTTTGAAGATGATAATGTTATAAATTATGCTAGTATTGGAATTAATGGTGATACATATGAATAAGAAGGGTGTAACTATAATAGAAATATTAGTTAGTATTTCGCTAATATCTATAGTAATTTTACTTTTAATAAGAATCATGCTATCTTTATCTCAAATCGGTAATGATACTAGTTATGCTAGTAAAGATGAAATCACCAGAACAGAAATTATTAAAACTATTGAAAGTGATTTCTTGAAATTAAAGTTAAGAAGCGTAAATGTAAATAATAATACTATTGAATTTTTATATGATGATACTTCTAAAAAATTAACAATTGATAAAGATAAATTAACTTATGATGAAACATATAATTTAAAAAGTGCCCATGCTTCATATAACACTAATCCTATAATAACTTATGAAGAATTAGATAATAATTACTATTTATTAAATATAAAAATCGAAGTATTAATTGAAAATGAAAAAGATACTACAAAAGATGATATAATACTAAATTATATTGGCTTAAAGAAAGAAGTGAATTCTTAAAAGATAATAGCAAGAATTATACTAATAATTGTTTGCATAATTCTACCTTTTAAAAAATAATTA
>CAYMVR010000178.1:0-1652 GCA_964393945.1 uncultured Muribaculaceae bacterium
CAAAGACGTCTTTCTTCTTCAATACCTTCTTCGCCTTCCATAAATGCATTAGAGTGTGGAAATATACCTTCTTCCATACCAGTAATAAAAACAACTGGAAACTCTAAACCCTTAGCACTATGAAGAGTCATTAATGTAATAACATTATCATCATCCTCATGTTCTGATATATCTGCTACTAAACTAATTTCATCTAAGAAATCTCCTAAATTAACAGAACCAGTTCTTGCTTCAAATGATGCTGTAATACTTTTAAATTCCATTAAGTTTTCAAGTCTAAGTTCACTATCAAGTGTTTTTTCTCTTTCAAGTTCATCCTTCATACCACTTTTATCTAATACATCATCAACAAGTTCTGTTAAAGACAAGTTAAGGGCGTCATTTTGTAATTCTCGAATTAAATTCTTAAATTCTAATTCTTTACCACTATCAATCGCATCAAACATACTAGTATTTAAACGATTCGCATATTCTTCTAAATCACTAACACTTTTATTACCAATTTTTCTTTTAGGAACATTTATAATTCTTCTAAGACTTATATCATCATCAGTATTATTAATAAGTCTTAAATAACATAATAAATCTTTAATTTCTTTTCGATTATAGAAATAAAAACTACCAAATACTTTATAAGGAAAATTATTTTTAAGCATAACTTCTTCAACATTTCTTGACTGGGCATTAGTTCTATAAAATATGGCAATATCACTATAATTATAACCATCTTGAAGTAAATGTTTAATTTCATCACTAATTAAAGTAATCTCATGTTTTTCATCATAACTACGCATATATTTAACTTTAACTCCATCACCAAGATTACTAAATAGTTCCATATCTTTGCGTTCCTTATTATTTTTAATAACTGAATTGGCTACATCCAAAATATTTTTAGTACTACGATAATTTTGTTCCAAACTAACAACATGAGCATTAGTATAATCCTTTTCAAAGTTGAGAATGTTTCTAAAATTAGCCCCTCTGAATGAGTATATTGACTGATTGGCATCACCAACAACAAATAAATTTTGATACTTCTCTGATAAAAGTTTACTCATTTTATATTGTACTTCATTAGTATCCTGATACTCATCAATTAAAATATATTGATAGTGTTCTTGATATTTCTCTAATACTTCACTATTACTTTTAAATAATTTAACAGGAAGAACTAATAAATCATCAAAATCCACACTATTATTTTTTCTAAGAACTCTATCATATTCTTTATATATTTCTACTACTTTTTTATCAACTTCTGTTGTAAAATATCTATCTAACTCACTTTCTACTAAAAGTTCATTTTTAATAAAACTAATTTTACTTCTAATATAATAAGGACTAATATCTTTAGTATCAATATTTCTTTCTTTCATAATTTTTTTAATTAAACTTAAAACATCATCACTATCAAGAATTGTAAAATTCTTATTCATTCCTAAATGTTCTAAATTTTCTCTAATTATTTTAAGTCCAAAAGAGTGAAAAGTACCCACAAAAACATGATTATCAGGCACAAGTACATTAAGTCGTTCTCTCATTTCTTTAGCCGCTTTATTAGTAAAAGTAATCGCAAGTATATTATAATCTCTAACACCCTGATCTATTAAATAAGCAATTCTTGTTGTTAAAACCTTAGTCTTACCAGA
>CAYMVR010000179.1:0-1607 GCA_964393945.1 uncultured Muribaculaceae bacterium
ATCGTGTTAGTTTAGATTTACATCATGATGAAAATAATATTCCCAATATTATGACGGATTTTGAACAACAATACTATAAAGAAGGTCGCCCTATCTATTATTTAGATGCAAGTTTTAAAAATTAAAAAAGATGCTTAAATTTTAAGCATTTTTATTTAAATCATCAATTCTATTATTTAAAGTTCTTGTGAGTTTTCTTACAAGAATTTTTTTAGTTTCTTCTTCTCTTCTTAGTTCAGATTCATAGAATTCTATTTCTGTTATATCAAGATTAAATCTTTTGGCTTCGTAATATCTTCTTTGATGATTTTTGATATATTTTTCAGCATTTCGTCTTAATTCTCTTAATTCTTCTTTTTTCTTTCTAGTTTCTATTTCGTGAAGATAGTGAATTCTGCCTTCTTCAGCATCTACTCGTTCAGCTATTTTAGAAAACTCTAATTCATGTATAGGTTCACCTTTACACCATATATAACGTATATACCCTTCACTATCACGATCAAAATCATCCTCGTGGGAATATCTATAATTATCACTGTAAAATAAATTGTTAAAATCGGGTGCTATACTTTGAATGGTATGCCATACTTCTGGGCGCACTATATCTCTCATATCTTTCATTTTTATTTCATCACGTATTTTAAAGTAACGCCGACCAGCCTCGGGTATCCAAGAAACAAAATCGTTAAAAAAGTAAGGCATTTTTTCTTCTTCAGTTAATGGTGTTAATTCTAATAAAAACCGAAGCATATCTTGTCTTAAAAAAGTTATATTTGTAATAGCACTATTAAAGTCTAATTCTTCACCCGCGTACAATTGTAAATAAAGTGGGGCATTACTGCCAAATTGGTATGATGCTAAGATTTTATCTTCTATTGGAAGTGATAACGTTCCACCTGTTAGTGCTTTTTTAGGTGATGAATTAAAACCGCCTGTTAAATGCTTCATATTAGCCTCTATTATGGCTTTAAAATTTGCAAAATGTTCTTCGGCTGGTGAAGATGGAAGAGATTTAATATCATCTGTTTCAAAAATTTTACTTCCTGCTATTTCTTCTCCATCAGTAGTATACATTGGAGTATGCTGTAGTTTTTCGTAGTTTAACATATGAACACTTTTACATCTATCAGTTCCAAACATATAACTTAGGCTGCATTCTTCAAAGTCGGGCCTTGTATCATCTGTTGTGTGCTCCCAAAGCCAGTGATTTAAAACTAATAAATCTCTAGAATCCATATTTAATGTTAATTTAGTATTTTGTTTAACTATTACTTTGTCATATAAGTCTTTAGGTAAAAAAGCATATTTAGTTTTATTTTCTTTTTCAACAAATTCAAATATTGATAAATCAGTAGACATAGGTCGCCATAAGATTTGGGCAAGTTTCTTAATATTAAATCTAATAATTGCTCCCGGTTTTAAATATTGGTACAACATTGGATAGTATTTTTCTATAGAATTTATTCTAAAATATATATAGTCATCACTATTAGCACCATTTAAAATCATTATAATCACTCATTTCAAGTTTTTATTATAGCATAATTAAAAGCATTAAAAAAGCGCTTATGCTTCATAAACGCTTACTTTCTTTTTATCTCTTCCTA
>CAYMVR010000180.1:0-1607 GCA_964393945.1 uncultured Muribaculaceae bacterium
AGTATGATGCATTGATATTACCTGTTGGATGTGGTCCTGCTAAAAAACTTGATGGTAAGGCTGAAATACTTAGCAAAGAAGCAAGTGCTTTAGAAGAACATTTACAAATTGGTAATTTTGGTGGTTTTCCGTCTATTACAATACCTAATGGATTTATAAATGATTTACCAGTTGGAGTTAATATTACGGGTAATTGCTATAAAGATGCTGATGTTTTAAATATTGCTTATCACTTAGAGTCAAAAATGCCTTATAAAGGACAAATTGCAAAGGAGGTAAAGTAATGAAAAAACAAATTGCAGTAATAGGACTTGAAATGCACTGTGAAATGAAGAGTAATTCTAAAGTTTTTTCAAGCGCTATTAATTCTTATTCAGAAACTGCCAATGTAAATATTGCACCACTTGATATGGCATTTCCTGGAACTTTACCTGTTGTTAATAAAAAGTGTTTTGAGGATGCTTTAAAGGTAAGTATGGTTCTTAATTGTAAGCAACCAGAATATATGCTTTTTGATCGTAAGAATTATTATTATCCTGATTTACCTAAAGGTTATCAGATTACCCAGATGGAATCTCCAGTAGGTATTAATGGTAAAATAGAAATTGAAGTGGGAGATAGAAAAATACCCGTATTAATTCATGATGTTCATTTAGAAGAAGATACAGCAAGTTTAGATCACTATTTTGATACTTCAACACTTGATTACAATAGGTGTGGTGTGCCACTTTTAGAACTTGTTACAGAGCCTTGTTTTCATTCCTCAGAAGAAGCGGTAGCATTTATGGAACATATGATAGAGGTATATCGTTATTTAGATGTTAGTGATGCTGATACTAAAAGAGGACAGATAAGATGTGATGTTAATGTTTCGATAATGGATGAGGATGCTACGGAATTTGGCGTTAGAACAGAAACTAAAAATGTTAATTCTTTAAGTGGAGTTAGAGATACAATTAACTATGAAATAAAAAGACAAACAGAACTTAAAGAAGCAGGAAGATATAATGAAGTGGAACAGGAAACAAGAAGATGGAGTGAAGAAGAGGCATGTACCATTAGAATGCGTGGTAAAGTAGATGCAATTGATTATAAGTATTTTGTTGAGCCTAATATTCCACGATATAAAATAGATGATGCGTGGCTTGAAAAAATAAAAGCGAGTATTCCGAGACTTCATTTAGAAAGAAAAGATGATTATATTAATAATTATAATTTAAGTTCTTATGATGCTTCAGTTTTAGTTAAAGATAGAAATATTGCGGATTATTTTGAAGAATGTATAAAATTAGGAGTAGATGCAAAGGCTGCTACTAATTGGATTACAACTAGTATTATGGGTTATTTAAATCAAAATAATGTAGATATTAAAGACTTTTATGTTACACCAAGTCGTTTAAAAGAATTAATAGACGCTATAAGTAGTGGGGTTATTAGTTCTAAACAGGCTAAAGAAATATTTAACAAAATAATAGTTGATAAAAAAGAAGTTAAAGATTATTTAAATAGCGATAATGCTCAAATTAGTGATGAAGATGAACTTACTAATTTAATTACAGAAATACTAAAACAAAATCCTAAACAAATAGAGGATTATCATAATGGTA
>CAYMVR010000181.1:0-1572 GCA_964393945.1 uncultured Muribaculaceae bacterium
GTAATGGCTCTAAAAAAATATATTTAATGATGACTTACTCTGAACTAGCCGATTACCTCGCAGTCGACAGATGTTCAATGACAAGAGAATTAAAATACTTATCTGAAGAAGGATTTATCAAAAGGGAAGGGCGAGTTATTTCACTATTATACTAAAAACTATATTTTATAGGCTATTTCTTTACTAAAATCAATTTCTATAATATCTCCCGTTTTAAAAATTTTAGTTCCAACTTCTGTACCAATTAAACATGGCTTATGTATCTCTCTTGAAAATATTGCTGCATGACTAAGTATACCTCCGTAATCAACAACTAGTGCTTTTGCATCAATATAACAATAAACATCATTTGGCGTAGTAATAGAACAAACAACAATTTTATTAAAAATATCCCAATGTTCATGATTGTTATCTATTACAACTACTTCCCCCGATATAACAAGATTTCTTTCATAAGTAGATTTTCCTTTAACCATATTAGCATTAATGTAATTAGCATTCTCTAAACATTCCAATCTATTTCGGACTTTTTTTATTATAATCTGATTTGTAATAACTTTATTATAATACTTTTTATCCTGCAAATTTGTAAGAACAAAGCCATGTTGTCTTTTTATAATTCGCTTTTTAATAGTATTAAATGTAAGTTTACTATTTAATAATCGCAATACTTCTTCAACATGTGTATATAAAGCTAATGTTTTAATATCTAAATCAATATCAAAATAATTTTTTATAAATTCAAATGAAATAATAAAATACCTATGACCATTCACCTGTCCTTTATTTTTCCATATCGAAAAAGCCTTTAAATTATTATCACTTAATATATCGCTCAACGCTTGACCTAAAGAACTAATTAGATATTCATAAGCAAATATTTTAGCATGTATCAAAATGAATCTCTTATAATACTTTTTAAAACTATCAAAATTATTATTTTTAGCCTCTATAGCAAATAATTCACCAAAACCATATAATTTATCTTTCAAAGTATAATAATCCCCAATAAAAGAATTTAAATCATCAAAACTAAGGTTTTTTAATGTTTCTTCACTAAGTGGCGGTTGATTAGCATTAAACCCTCTAAGTTGTCTAAAATTATTAGAATAATAAACTGTAATATCTTCTGTTATTAAATTTTTTATAACTTTATTTTTATACTTATTAGCGCCCATTATCCATAAACTTCTTTCAAACAAAGTACGATTATTATTTTTAAATGAGCACCATATTTCTTGTTCCACGTATTTAACTAAATCCATTATTTTAACTTCCTTTCTCTTATTGCGCCTTCAACTACGCCAAACAAATCCATACTCATATCATATAAAATAGTATCAATTCCACAATTTCTTGCTCCAACAACATTTTTTAAGCTATCATCTAAAAACAAAACATTAGAAGGTAGCATTTCTAAAATATTTAAACATGCTAAATAAAATTCTGAATCGGGCTTGTCATAACCTAAATAAAAAGAATTAATAAACAAATGCTCAGGAAGATATTCCGATAACCCACTATTATGAAGCCAAGGCACTATATAAGGATTATTATTAGTCCATATTGAAA
>CAYMVR010000182.1:0-1519 GCA_964393945.1 uncultured Muribaculaceae bacterium
GAGCCATATTTATATAAATAGGAAAAGGAGTGTGAGTAAAATGGCTGAAGAAAAAGAAACAAAAAAAACCACAACCACAAAAAAGAGTACAACTAAAAGTACACCAAAGGAGATTAAATCTGAAAAAAGATTTTGTACAAATTGTGGCAAAGAATTAAAAGAAGGAGAAACTTGTAGTTGCAAAGAAGAAACTAAAAATACTGAAGTGGTAAGTATTAATTCTGAAGCATTATTAAATACTGGTAAAAATACCATTAATACTATAAATAATGTTTTAAAAAAACCAGATACAACTATAACTGAAGAAACAAATAAAAATGATAACACCTTAAATATTATATTAATTGTTTCATTAGCAATAAGTTTTGCTTTATATTTAATGTCTATGGTATCAAGAGCAACTATTAATTGGTCAACTGCAACAGGTGGTTTATCTACAATAGCAACTGATGATATTTCATATTTTAAAGTATTTATATATGGTATTTTAATCTATGCAATTATGGCAGTTATTCCAATGTTTGCAGCATTCATTATAGGCAAAATTACTAGAAATAATAAGTTTACTTTTAAACGTGCTTATAAATTATATGTTATTAGTAATGCACCATTAATATATGGATATTTAGGAATGGCTGTAATTATGTTAATAAATATAACATTATTAAATGTACTAGGTTTATTAGCACTTTCTATTATCAGTATATTCTGTTTCTTTAATTTCTTGTTAGGATTTAATAAAGAAACAACAATTAGAGAAGATAGAAGAAGCTGGGCTCTAACAAGTATAGTTATTGTTTGGGCTGTAATTGAAATACTAGCTTTAATCCTAGTAATGGGTAGTGTTGTAGGAGACAGCATCCAAGATATAAATAATAATTATCACTATAATAATTCATTTAATTGGTAATTAAAAAATTCAAGAATTGTGATCTCACAGTTCTTTTTTATTCTTATAAAATGCAGTTTATATTCACATTTATATTGAAAAATATTCAATAATATTGTATATTTAATATATATAACATATAGTAATACAAAAGAATATCGTTATTTGACATGTTGTGATATCATTTGTCGGAACTAATGAAATAAAAATTAAAAAGTATTAGAATAAAAAAGAAAGTAAGGGATTAAATATGAATTTTGAAACAGTAAAGAAAAGTAATAAAACCAAAATAATTATTAGGGTAATCACATTACTTATAATAACATCAGTAGTTATGTTTGTAAGTACAAGAGCCAAATATAAAAGTGTTCAAAGTTTAAAACTAGCAAATGGGACAGTAGATTATAAAGCCCCAGATTTAAAAGTAAATATACTAGTAAGTGAAGATGGAACAACTTATAATAGTAGCAATACAATACCCGAAGGCAACTATACTTTTAATTCAGAAAAAAGCAAATGCCGTATACCAACATCAACTTTAACTGGAGAGAATGCTCCAGTAGCAGAAGGAGTAACAATAGAATATACGGATAATAAAATAAATATCTTAGGAGTAACAAAAAAAGATAC
>CAYMVR010000183.1:0-1516 GCA_964393945.1 uncultured Muribaculaceae bacterium
CTTATGTATAATGCCACTTTTATTTTGGGTGTAAATATAAAGAATTTTTGTAAAAAATATTATCAAAATTCATAAAATAACATATTTTATATAATTTTCTCTTTATTTTTTTTTAGTTTTGTAGTAAAATTTATTGCTGTACGAAAAAAACGAGAGGGGATTTATAATGAAAAAAACAAAAATTATTTGTAGCATTGGTCCATCAAGTAATAAAAAAGAAGTATTTACAAAAATGGTTCATGCTGGAATGAATGTTGCTAGAGTTAATTTTAGTCATGCAACAATAGAGGAAAGACAAATTGTTGAAAAATTAGTTAGTGACATTAATTCTGAAGAAAACGTAAATGTTGGTTTATTATATGATACTAAAGGACCTGAATTTAGAAGTGGTGAAGCCATAGAAGGTGGAATTGAATTAATACCAGGTGCAACTATTCGTGTTGTAAAAGAAAGTGTTATTGGAACAAAAGAAAGATTTAGTGTCAATCATCCTGATGCTTTAGATAGTTTAAGTGTAGGTTCATTTATTCAACTTGAAAATGGTCTTATGAAAATTGAAGTAATTTCTATTGAAGAAGATGGAGTAACATGTAAAGTTATTAATGGAGGAATCTTAGGAAGCAGAAAAAGTTTATTTGTTCCAGGTGTAAAATTAAACATTCCATTTATTAGTGAAATAGATCGTGAAGATATCATTTATGCTTGCCAAAATAATGGTGACTTTTTAGCATTATCCTTTGTTTCAACTGCTGAGGATGTTTTAGAAGTGAGAAGTATAATTGATGAACAAAAAAGTAACATTAAAATAATATCTAAAATTGAGAGTAAAACCGGAATTGATAACTTAGATGCTATATTAGATGTTAGTGATGGTGTTATGGTTGCTCGTGGTGATCTTGGAGAAGAAGTTCCAATTTCTTTATTACCAGTTTATCAAAAATTAATTATTAAAAAGGCTCGTGAGCATGGTAAAATTTGTATTGTTGCTACTGAAATGTTAGAAAGTATGAAACATAATTCTCGCCCAACTAGAGCAGAAGTTACTGATGTTGCAAATGCCGTATTAGATGGAACTGACGCAGTAATGTTAAGTGGCGAAACAACAACTGGTGAATATCCAATTGAAGCTGTAACTTATATGGCAAGTATTGCAAGTGATGCTGAGGCTCATGCCGAAAATCATTTTGAATACAAAGGCAAAATTGGTCGTACTGAATGTATTGCTAAAGGGGCAGTTGATTTAACTAATTATGTTGATGCTAAAGCCATTGCATGTGCATCAATAAGTGGTTTTACTGCTAAATTCATTAGTAATCTTAGACCAAAATGTCCAATAATGGCTACATGTACTAAAGAAGATGTGGCAAGAAGCCTTGCTTTAAATTATGGTATTTATACAAGTATAGTACCAGTCTTACATGATACGGATAAAATGGTTGAAATTGCTAAAAATAATTCTAAAACATATTTTAATTTAACAGAGGGTCAAAAAATTATCATAACTGGGGGACTTCCT
>CAYMVR010000184.1:0-1508 GCA_964393945.1 uncultured Muribaculaceae bacterium
ATCGTATTGTAGCCGCTGATTCAAGAAGTCCAAGAGATGGACGTTTTATTGAAATTGTTGGTACTTATAATCCTGTTAAAAAACCTGCTGAAGTAAATGTTAATGAAGAATTAGCATTAAAATGGTTAAATAATGGAGCTCAACCAACAGAAACAGTAAGAGCAATTCTTTCAAAAGAAGGAATTATGGCTAAATATGCAGAATCAAAAAAAGCAGGTAAATAATGATGAATATAGTAGATTTTACAACTTATGTCATTAGTGGCATAGTAAAAAATCCTGATATGGTAAAAGTAAGCAGTTTTGAATCTGATGAAGAAGGAACAATTATTGAAATTCTTGTCTCAAATGAAGATATGGGTGCAGTAATTGGTAAAGGTGGCAAAAATGCTAAAGCCCTAAGAACAATTATTCAAGCTCATGCCTATTTAAATAATATGAAAAGAGTAAAAATCAATATTGATTCTTTTTAAGAGAGCACAAGCTCTTTTTTTGATAAAAAAATGTAAAATATATTTGACTAATAAAATGTATTAGAGTATACTTTTTATAGAAAGTAGGAGAATATGAAAAAGAGAATAATAAGTGCCATTATAATGCTTTTAATATGTGTACCAATTATTTATTTTGGAGGTAAATATTTTCGTATAGGAGTTGCTGTCTTAAGCATGATTGCTCTAAAAGAAATAATTGATTTAAAGAGTAGCCATAACCATATACCCATATTTGTGGAATTAGTAAGTTATATAACTCTTTTATTAATTGTTTTAGCTGAATATGAAGGATATTCCATGATGTTCGGGGTAACATATAAAGGTATAGCGATAATGTTGTTATCTTTATTAGGCTTAAGTATTTTTTATAAAGAGAGCGAATATACTACAACAGATGCTTTGTTTTTGATAGGTTCAATTATATTATTAGGAACATCATTTAACACAATGATTTTAACTCGTGCTTTTGGGTTATATAATTTCTGTGCCTTGATATTAATCTTTATTTTAACCGATACATTTGCACTGTTTACTGGCATGGCATTTGGGCGTCATAAATTAGCTCCAAATATAAGTCCTAAAAAAACTATCGAAGGAAGTATTGGTGGTTCCGTAATTGCAACCATTGGTGTAAGTATATTTTATCATTTCTTAGTAAGTCCTATTAATTGGAAAATAGTTTTAGGAATATTCATTTTATCAATATTAGGTCAAATAGGAGATTTAATCTTTAGTAAATTAAAAAGAGAAAACGATATTAAAGATTATAGTAATTTAATACCAGGTCATGGCGGGATACTAGATCGTCTAGATAGTACTATTGCTATCATGTTAGGGTATTTAATTATCAATGGATTATTTTAAGGAGGAAAACGTATGTGGATAATAACACTAATATTATTAATATTAATTTTAGGAATAATTATTTTAGTTCATGAATTTGGTCATTTTATTTGGGCCAAAAAATTTGGTGTTCATATTTATGAATTTTCTATTGGCATGGGTCCAATTATTA